>VSNH01000069.1 GCA_009774215.1 Lachnospiraceae bacterium | reverse complement strand
CAGGTTATCGTTCTGTTTGACGAGATCGACAATGCTGATCTTGAGTTCCACAACGATCTGCTATGGGAGCTTGACCAGATGGAGTTCTATATCCACGAGACGAAGCGGACAGTAAAGGCGAAGCACAGACCGATCGTGATCATTACGTCCAACGCGGAGAAGGAGCTGCCGGATGCGTTTCTGCGCAGATGCATCTTCCACTATATTGATTTCCCGGATCAGGCGTTGATGGAGGAGATCGTGAGAACCCATTATCCCGATGTGGAGGATAAGCTGTTAAAGGACGCCATGGAGGTATTCTACTGGATCCGCTCCATGAAAGATATCCGCAAAAAGCCAAGCACCTCGGAGCTGATCGACTGGATCAACGCGTTGCAGATCGGCGGGATTCCGACGGATACGCTCAGAAAGGAACTTCCCTTTATCGGCGTGGTGGTGAAGAAGGACGAGGATCTGGAGACGGTAAGAAATAAGACTGATTTTTAATGACACGCGTTATTATTTGCAGCAGTAAGGAAGAATATGAACGGTTGAATGAATCGGTGATTTTGCTGTCAAAATAGGTTTCGCTGCATTATAAAGGTTATGTCGTTATAGAAATATTTCAGAAATAGAGATGGAGATTTTATGTTCAGTAAATTTTTCTATACCTTAAAAGATAAGGGGCTGGAAGTGTCCTTAAGCGAGTGGCTGACTTTGCAGGATGCCTTACAGAAGGGGCTCTGTCACAGCAGTCTGACGGAATTTTATTATCTGGCACGGATGATTCTCGTGAAGTCGGAGACCGAGTTTGACAAGTTTGACATGGCGTTTGACGAGGTGTTCAAGGGCATCATGTCGGAGAACGAGGTGGGCAAAAATCTGCTGCGCTGGCTGGATAAGCCGGAGATGCAGGATGTCTTCGAGGAGATGCGCCACGAGATGAACCAGGAAGTCATCACACTGGACAAGGATGACATCGAGAATAAGTTTAAGGACAGGCTGCGGGACCAGAACGAGGAGCACAACGGCGGCAGCTACTGGATCGGCACTATGGGAAAGACGTCCTTCGGCAATATGGGCGGCAATATGGGCGGTATCCGTGTGGGCGGCACCACGGGCTACCAGTCCGCTTTTCAGGTGGTGGGCGCCAGAAAGTACCGGGATTTCAGGAATGACAAGGTGTTAGACAACAGGCAGTTCCAGATGGCGCTTCGGAAACTGCGGCAGTTTTCCACGAAGTTAGATATCCCGGAGACAGAGCTTGACATTAACGGTACGGTGGACGCGACGTGCAATAACGGCGGCTGCCTGCAGATCGTGATGGAGAAGCCCCGGAAGAACTCGGTGAAACTTCTGCTTCTGATGGACTCGGGCGGCACTATGATTCCCTATACGACGCTTCTTAGCGAATTATTTCAGTCCGTGCACAAGTCCAACCATTATAAGGATGTGAAGACGTATTTTTTCCACAACTGTATCTATTCCAACCTCTACAAGACGCCGGAGTGTGAGAACGGCGAGTGGATCGAGACGGAGTGGATGTTCCGCAATCTGGACAGCGATTACAAGGTGATTATTGTGGGGGACGCTGCGATGGCGCCGGAGGAGCTTTACTCCACGACGGGCAATTACAGGGGACCGAACGGCGGGCTTTCCGGGATGGACTGGCTGCTTCTGATGAAACAGCATTACAAGAAGATCGTGTGGCTCAATCCCAAGATGGCGCCCGGTCATGCGCCGTGGCGGGAGGCGGAGACGGCGATCAAGACGGTCTTTCCGATGTATAAACTGACGGTGGACGGGTTAAATCAGGCGATGATGAAGCTGATGGTAAATCGGTGAGAAGAATCCTTTCGTTTACACTTGTCAGGTATTTTGCTATAATTATGCTGCAAGGGATTTATTGGCAGACATAAAGAGTGAGGTGACTGTCGTATGATTGAAGGAGAGATGCTGAAATTATCGGTGGAAGAGTTTTCGCGGTTGCAGGATTATATGATAGAAACCGATAAAATCTCCAGTGCGTATAAGAAGATATATTGAATTGAAAGTTATTCTTACTGCTTCTGGAGTTAATTTGACAGAACTTGACATGATTAAGGACTAATGAGGAAGAAACAGCCGAGAGGAAATGCGGGCTGTTTCTTTTTTTGCGCGCATAAGCAGAGACGGAAAGCGGCAGGGCAGGATGCATGCAAGACTGACTATGACGGTTTACTGCGAGCAACGCGAGTGAGGGATGCGAAGCATCTCGAGCCTGCTTATGAGGAATCCGTGTATCGGGCAGCGGAAGAAATCTTCTCTGCCCGATACGGTTGACTTTAGCGAGTAAAAGTGCTAAAGTGGTGAATGTAGTTTTTATATTTGTGCAGAATAGGAAAAGAAACAGAAATTGGGACTGCGCACAGCCGCAGAAAGGGGATCGGTTATGTCAAAACTGGAAGAGATTCGGGAAGAGTTCAAAAAGGATCGTTTCGCCACGGACGCGGTGGGAATTGTGATCGACTGCGCCGAGCCGGGAAAGGCGGTCTGCTCTCTGGCGCTAAAGCCGCATCATATGAACGCCAACAATGTTCCCATGGGAGGCGCCATTTTTACACTGGCGGATTTTACCTGTGCGGTGGCGGCAAACGGGTATTCGGAAAGGATGACGGTCAGCCAGAACGCGTCTATCACTTTTCTTGCGCCCGCAAGGGGAGAGCGTCTGACCGCTGAGGCAGCTTGTCTGAGAAGCGGGCGCACCACCGCGCTTTTGACGGTGGATATCCGGGATGAGCTGGACACCTATGTGGCGCACGCTGCGGTGAACGCATATGTAATCGGGCAGTGAGCGGGCGGCTCTGGCATGGACAGAGAGGAAAGTCTGTTTGAATAGCTTGTATGAAGATATAATAACATATGATATGAGAAGGAACGGAAGAGGAGGAAGAGAAATGGTAATCACGGAGTTTTTGGAGCGCAACGCCCGTCTGTACGGTTCGGATACGGCGCTTGTAGAGCTGAATCCTTCCCAGGAGCGCGACAGCGCGGTGACATGGCGGGAGGCAAGCCTGATCGAGAGTGCGGGAGACGGTGCGCCTTATCGGAGAGAGCTGAGCTGGGCTGACTTTGACAGACGGGCAAACCGTTTTGCCAATCTGCTTTTGTCCCGCGGGATGGAGCAGGAGACAAAGGTGGGCATTCTGATGATGAACTGTCTGGAATGGCTGCCCATTTATTTTGGCATTCTGAAGGCTGGCGGTGTGGCGGTGCCTTTGAACTTCCGCTATTCTGCGGAGGAAATCAAATATTGTCTGGAGCTTGCCGATGTGGAGGTGCTGGTGTTCGGGCCGGAGTTTATCGAGCGGATGGACAGCATTGCGGATGATTTGCCGGGTGTCGGAATGATGTTTTTCCCGGGGACGGGCGGGCCGGACTATACGGAGGACTGCCTGAAACTGATGGGTTTTTGCTCCTCCAGTGCGCCGCCGGTGGCGCTGTGTGAGGAGGACTATGCGGCGATCTATTTCTCCTCCGGCACGACGGGCTTTCCGAAAGCGATTCTGCACAATCACCGGGCACTGCGCTCCTCCTGTGAGACGGAACAGAAGCACCACGGGCAGACGAAGGAGGACGTGTTCCTCTGTATTCCGCCGCTCTATCACACAGGGGCGAAAATGCACTGGTTCGGTTCCCTGATCACGGCGGGCAAGGCGGTGCTTCTGCGCGGCGTGAAGCCGGAGTGGATTCTGCGGGCGGTGACGGAGGAACAGTGCACCATCGTGTGGCTGCTGGTGCCCTGGGCGCAGGATCTTTTGGATGCCATAGATTCGGGGCAGGTGGATATGGCGCATTATCTGCTGGAACAGTGGCGGCTGATGCATATCGGGGCGCAGCCCGTTCCGCCCAGCCTGATCCAGCGGTGGAAAAAGCATTTCCCGCATCACCAGTACGACACCAACTACGGCTTGAGTGAGTCCATCGGTCCCGGCTGTGTGCATCTGGGCGTGGAGAACATACATAAGGTGGGAGCCATCGGGAAACCGGGTTATCACTGGGAGGCAAAGATCGTGGACGAACAGGGGACGGAAGTTTCTCAGGGCGACGTGGGTGAGCTGATCGTCAAAGGACCGGGTGTGATGCTCTGCTATTATAAGAATCCCGAGGCGACGGCTGAGATTTTGAAAGAAGGCTGGCTGTACACGGGGGATATGGCGCGCATGGACGAGGACGGCTTTATCTATCTGGTGGACAGAAAGAAGGACGTTATTATCTCCGGCGGGGAAAATCTCTATCCCGTACAGATTGAGGATTTCCTGCGCAGAAACGATAAGATCAAAGATGTGGCGGTGATCGGTCTGCCGGATGCAAGACTTGGCGAGATCGCGGCGGCCATCATCGAGATCAAGGAGGGCGAAACCTGCATGGAGGAGGAGATCAATGCTTTCTGCAAGGAGCTGCCACGCTACAAACGTCCGAGAAAAGTGATTTTTGACAAAGTGCCCAGAAATCCTACAGGCAAAATCGAGAAACCCGTGCTCAGAGAACGGTATTGCCACGGCAGTCTGGTGGAGGCGCAGATCAAAAACTGAAAGTCGGATGATTGAATAAAATAGCAATAGTTATTAATTGGGCTTTGCTACACATTATATTTCAACGAGAAGGAGAAAAGGGTTATGGATTTGTTTATTAAAGGAATCATGCTTGTCATTTTCTTCGGCGTGATGATCGGCATCGGGCTCTACTGCCGTAAACATGCTACAGACGTGAACGGATTTGTGCTGGGCGGCAGAAGCGTGGGCCCGTGGCTTACGGCATTTGCTTACGGAACCAGCTATTTTTCGGCGGTGGTATTTGTGGGATATGCCGGGCAGTTTGGCTGGAAGTACGGTATCGCCGCTACCTGGGCCGGACTTGGCAACGCTTTTCTGGGCTCCCTGCTGGCATGGGCGGTGCTGGGACGACGTACCCGCATTATGACACAGCACTTGGACAGCGCTACCATGCCACAGTTTTTCGGAGAGCGTTTCGAGAGCAAGTCGTTAAAGCTGGCGGCGTCGGCGATTATCTTTATCTTTCTGATTCCCTACACGGCAAGTCTTTACAATGGATTGAGCCGGCTTTTTGGTATGGCCTTTGACATTGATTACAGTGTGTGCGTCATTGTCATGGCGGTGCTCACGGGTATTTATGTTATTGCGGGCGGCTATATGGCGACGGCCATCAATGACTTTATTCAGGGGATTATTATGATTTTCGGGATCGTGGCTGTTATTTTTGCGGTGCTTCGCAGCCAGGGCGGTTTCCTTGCGGCGCTGGACAAGCTGGCTGCGGTGAGCGACGAGACGGTTTCCGCCGCGCCCGGCGTGTTTAATTCCTTTTTCGGCCCGGATCCCGTTGGGCTTTTGGGCGTGGTGATCCTCACCAGTCTGGGTACCTGGGGACTGCCGCAGATGGTGCAGAAATTCTATGCCATCAAGAGCGAGAGCGCGATCAACAAGGGCATGATTATTTCCACGGTTTTTGCCACGATTGTTGCGGGCGGCTGCTATTTCCTCGGCGGTTTCGGCAGACTGTTCAGCGACAAGATCGACATTGCGGCGAACGGCTATGATTCGGTGGTGCCGACCATGCTTTCCGGTCTGCCTGCCATTTTGATTGCGGTGGTGGTGATTCTGGTGCTTTCCGCTTCCATGTCCACCCTGTCATCCCTTGTTTTGGCATCCAGCTCTACCTTGACGCTGGACTTTATTAAAGGTAATATAATTAAGGAGATGGACGAGAAGAAACAGGTGAGATGGATGCGGGGGCTGCTGGTGGTGTTTATTGCGGTTTCCGTGGTGCTTGCGCTGATCCAGTACCGCTCCAACGTCACCTTTATCGCGCAGCTCATGGGCGTGAGCTGGGGTGCGCTGGCCGGCGCGTTTCTGGCGCCTTTTCTCTACGGGTTATACTGGAAGCGGACGACGAAGGCGGCATGCTGGGTGAGCTTTTTATTCTCCACGGTTGTGATGCTTGCGAATATCTTTTTCAGACCGAATTTTCCCGGGCTATTGCAGTCACCGATCAATGCAGGCGCGTTCTGTATGCTGGCCGGGCTTGTGATTGTGCCTGTGGTGAGCGTGGTGACGAAAGCGCCGGAGGAGAAAAAGCTGGCGGAGATCTTCTCCTGCTATGACCAGAAGGTGACGGTTTCGGTGAAAGACTCCATCGGAGAGTGAGAAGAATTTCTAAAAACTCAGCAGCAGAGGCTGCTTCGTTAAGAAATTCTATGTCTCACTCAGGAGAATGCAAAAAGCGCATTCTCCGCAATGTAATGTATTGAGAAAGGAACGAATGTACTTATGAAAACATTAATGCTTGGCAACGAGGCGGTTGCCAGAGGTTTGTATGAGGCGGGATGCAGTTTTGTGTCCAGCTATCCGGGGACGCCGAGTACGGAGATTACCGAGTGCGTGGCGAAGTATGAGGAGGTTTACGCGGAGTGGGCGCCCAACGAGAAAGTGGCGCTGGAGGCGGCGTTTGGGGCTTGTCTGCGCGGTGTGCGGAGTTTCTGCGCCATGAAACATGTGGGCTTAAATGTGGCGGCGGATCCTCTGTTTACAATTTCCTACACCGGCGTGAACGCGGGATTAGTCATTGGCGTGGCGGACGACGCCGGGATGCACAGTTCTCAGAACGAGCAGGATTCCAGACATTATGCGCGGGCGTCGAAGATTCCCATGTTGGAGCCTTCCGATTCGACGGAGGCGCTCGCTTTTGCGAAGCTTGCCTATGAGCTTTCCGAGCAGTTTGACACGGCGGTGCTGGTGAAGATGTGCACCCGCGTCAGCCATTCCCAGAGCGTTGTGGAGACGGGGGAGCGGGTCGTGCCGGAGCAGAAGAAGTATGAGAAGAATCCTGCGAAATATATTATGATGCCGGCTTATGCAAAGAAAAAGCATCCCATGGTGGAGGAGCGCACGAAGGCGCTGACCGCATGGGCGGAGACGGCCGAGATCAATCGAATTGAGGATGGAAGTGATAAATCCGTAGGTATTATCACATCTTCTACCTGTTATCAGTATGTGAAGGAGGCTTACGGCGATACATACCCCGTTTTAAAGCTTGGCATGATCTGGCCTATGCCCGAACAGAAAATCAAAGACTTTGCAAAGACGGTTGCGAAGCTTGTGGTGGTGGAGGAGCTGGACGGCTTTATCGAAAATCATTGCAGAAATCTTGGGCTTTCTGTATCGGGGAAAGAGCTCTTTACCGAAATCGGGGAGTTAAGTCAGAATGTGGTGCAGGAGAAGCTAGGTCAGGCAGTGCAGGCGGGTGAAACCCTTGCGGATGAGATTCCGGCAAGACCGCCCGTGATGTGCGCGGGCTGCCCGCACAGAAGCCTTTTCTATGTGTTAAAAAAATTAAACCTGACTGTACTCGGGGATATCGGGTGTTATACATTGGGCGCGGTGGCGCCGCTTAACGCGATTGACACGACGGTCTGTATGGGCGCTTCCGTTTCCGGGCTTCACGGCTTCGTGAAGGCGGGGGATGAGGAAAGCGCGGGTAGAACGGTGGCGGTGATCGGCGATTCCACCTTTATCCATTCCGGTGTCACGGGGTTAATTAATATCGCCTACAATGAATCCAATTCCACGGTGATTATACTGGACAATTCCATTACGGGCATGACGGGTCACCAGCAGAACCCGACGACGGGCTATAACCTGAAAGGCGACCCCTGCACGAAGATTGATCTGGAGAGCCTGTGCCATGCGGTGGGCATCAAACGGGTGAAGGTGGTTGACCCTTACGATATGGAAACCTGTCAGACGGTGATCAAAGAGGAGCTTGCGGCGAAGGAGCCGTCGGTGATCATTTCCCGCCGTCCCTGCGCGCTGCTCAAATATGTCAAGCATCCGGGACCGATCTGTTCCGACCCAGAGAAGTGCAAGGGCTGTAAGGCATGTATGAATATCGGCTGCCCGGCGATCAGCATGGTGGACGGCAAGGCGGTCATCGACGAGACGCTCTGCGTGGGCTGCGGGGTCTGCGAGCAGCTGTGTAAGTTTGGAGCACTAGGGTGAGAAATGCGAAAAGTACTTCTAAAGACGTCTCGCCATAGGACGGGGACACAAAGTCAGCATGCTGACTTGGAAGCACTAAGTTTCGCATAGGAGAATGCCTGATATGCGGCATTTTCCGCATTGATTTGAGTCACAGCATGCTGTGACACGGCGGTTAGGATGAAAAGAGTCATAGAAAAGTTGTGACATGGAGGAAAAAGGGAAGATATCTTACAAGACAAAGAAGGATATCGAGGGATACAATGGCTGTGTCAGGAGGGCACAGGCCGGAATGGAGATTTCAGCATGGAAACAAAAAATATGATGATTGTAGGCGTGGGCGGACAGGGGACGCTGCTGGCAAGCAAGCTCTTGGGGCGTCTGCTCCTCACGAAAGGATTTGACGTGAAGGTCAGCGAGGTGCACGGTATGAGCCAGCGCGGCGGCAGCGTGGTCACCTATGTGCGCTGGGGAGACAGAGTCTGTTCGCCCATTATAGACAAGGGGCAGGCGGACTGCATCCTCTCTTTTGAGCTTTTGGAAGCGGCGCGTTACACGGAATTTTTAAAGCCGGGCGGCAGAATCATTGTGAACAGCCAGCAGATCAACCCTATGCCGGTGATTGCGGGCGCGGCGGTGTACCCGGAGAATCTTTCGGAGAAGATGGCGGCTTTGGATGCTGAGGTGGACGCTTTTGACGCGCTCTCCTTAGCGGAGGAGGCGGGGAGCAGCAAGGCGGTGAATCTGGTGCTGCTGGGCAGGCTTGCAAAGCACTTCGACTTTACGGACGAGGAGTGGATGGAAGCGATCGAGCACAGCGTGCCTTCGAAGTTTCTGGAGATGAATAAGAAGGCGTTTGAGGCGGGGAAAAGCGCTTGACGTAAGGGGTGTGTCCGGTTTTGGGGGACGGATCGACGAATAGCAACTGTTATTATACGGAAAAGCGAAACAATTAAAAGGAGGAAGGTATGGAGCGGTATTACCAGAAAGAAATTGAGACTGCGGACAGGGAGCAGATTCTCGCATGGCAGAATGAGCGGCTTGTAAAACAGGTGCGCCATGTGTGGGACAATGTGCCCTACTACCGCAAAAAGATGGAGGAGAAAGGAGTCGCGCCTGAGGATATTCAGAGCGTGGCGGACTTACACAAGCTGCCTTTTCTGACGAAAGACGATCTGCGGGAGGCTTATCCGTATGGCCTTCTGGCAACCCCTCTTAAGAACTGTGTCCGCATCCAGTCCACATCCGGCACGACGGGACGCAGGGTGGTGGCGTTTTATACCCAGCATGATATTGATCTGTGGGAGGACTGCTGTGCCCGCGCCATCACGGCGGCAGGCGGCACAGACGAGGACGTTTGTCATGTCTGCTACGGCTATGGTCTCTTTACTGGCGGCCCGGGCCTAAACGGCGGCAGCCATAAGGTAGGTTGTCTGACGCTGCCCATGTCCTCCGGCAATACGGACCGGCAGTTACAGTTTATGGTGGATCTGGAGGCAACCATTCTGTGCTGTACCCCTTCTTATGCGGCGTTTCTGGCGGAGAGTATCCATGAGCGCGGACTGCGGGATAAGATTAAACTGAAAGCAGGTATCTTCGGCGCGGAGGCATGGAGCGAGGAGATGCGGCAGGATATTCAGGATAAGCTGGGCATTAGGGCCTACGATATCTACGGCCTGACGGAAACCAGCGGTCCAGGCGTTGCCTTTGAGTGCAGCGAGCAGACGGGTATGCACATCAACGAGGATCACTTTATCGCGGAGATTATCGACCCGGATACAGGAGAGGTGCTTCCTGAGGGCAGCAAGGGCGAGCTGGTGTTTACGGCGATTACCAAGGAGGCGTTTCCGCTGCTGCGTTACCGCACGAGGGATATCTGTATCCTTTCCAGAGAGAAATGCTCCTGCGGCCGCACCCATGTGAAGATGAGCAAGCCCATGGGCAGAAGCGATGATATGCTGATCGTGAAGGGCGTCAACGTATTCCCGTCCCAGATCGAGACGGTGCTTTTGGAGCAGGGGTATCCTGCAAACTATCAAATTATCGTGGATCGTGTCAACAACTCCGACACGATCGAGGTCATGGTGGAGATGACGCCTGAGAACTTCTCCGATAATCTCGGTAAGATCACGGAGATGGAGAAGGGGCTGGTATCGGCTTTGAAGGCGATGCTGGGCATTTATGCAAAGGTACGTCTGGTAGCGCCCAAGTCCATCACGAGGAGCGAGGGCAAGGCTGTGCGCGTGATCGACAAGCGGAAAATTTAAGAAGGGGGGACAAACATATGACAATACCTCAGATATCTGTATTTTTGGAAAATAAAGCGGGACAGCTTGCGGATATTACCCATATTCTCTCGGAGAATGAGGTAAACATGCGGGCACTCAATATAGCGGAGACGGCGGATTACGGCGTTCTGCGGCTGATCGTGGACGACGCGTCAAAAGCTTCCTCCATTCTTCTGGAGCATGGATTTATCCTGACCATGACGCCGGTTGTGGGCGTGGCGGTTCCCGATACGCCCGGGGGCTTGAGCAAAGTGCTCGGCGTGATTTCCGATGCCGGAATGGATGTGGAGTATATGTACTCCGTGTTCGGGCAGAAGGACGGGCAGGCCTGCATGATCTTCCGTGTGGCGGATACGGACGGATTGGCAGCAGTGCTTGACAAGGCAGGAATTGGCACGATCGCGGGAGAGGATCTGGGACTGCATTAACGCATCTGGAGAGGAATCGGGAATCCTGACAGGGAAAGTTGATTTCATGTACTCTCTCCAGGACAATGGAAGTTATGACGGAAAAACCGTCGATACCCTTATATATAGGTGTATCGGCGGTTTCTAAATTGCAGTCTTACAATATTAACTGCCGGGGCACAGTATTTTTAAGGCTATCTATTTTATGCCGATCGCTATGGCAACCTCGATTACCACCGCGATATTCCCAATTATTTTAAATCCGAGCGCGGGTGGCCTGAATACTTTTTGAGAAGCGTCGGTCTGGATTTCCTGGCGGTTTCATGGCTCGGGGATAAAAAGTTTGCGCCGATCGCGGCGATAGCGGTCAATAGTTTCCGGTGGATGGGTTTTTCCGGGATGACCTGATAAATGTGGGACCATTTTCCAAACCTGGGGAACAAGAAAAAAACAGTTGACAAATAAAAGGTTTTCGTTTAAATTATAAGGCAGTAAAATACAGCAAGACAGGCGTTGAAGAGAACAAGTAGTGGATCTGGGAACGGACAGAAAGCAGCCGGCGGATGAGAGGCGCGCGGGAACTTTTCCATGAATACATCTCGGAGCTTCACGGCAGAATGGCAGTATAGACGCTTAGTAGGTCGTGACGGAGGAATGCACGTTACAGCAGGAGGGTATTATCAGTTTAGAATATCGTATGTTATTCTATGGTTGTACCCAGTGAGACAGTCGGTGTGAGCCGTCTGTGAAATTAGGTGGTAACACGAGTTTAACCCTCGTCCTGATAATCGGGACGGGGGTCTTCTGCGTCTGCTAAAATGAAAAAGGAGAAAGGCTATGGGAATCTACGAAGAATTACAGGCGAGAGGGCTTCTCGCACAGCTCACGGACGCGGATGAGATCCGCGATCTGATCAACAACGGAAAGGCGACTTTCTATATCGGTTTTGACCCTACGGCGGACAGCCTGCATGTGGGACATTTTATGGCGTTATGCCTGATGAAGAGACTGCAGGAGGCGGGCAATAAGCCCATCGCTTTGATTGGCGGCGGAACGGCTATGATCGGTGATCCTTCCGGACGGACGGATATGCGCTCCATGATGACAAAGGAGACGATCGAGCACAACTGTGAGTGCTTTAAGAAACAGATGAGCCGTTTTATCGACTTTTCCGAGGGCAAGGCGCTTATGGTGAACAATGCGGACTGGCTGCTCGACTTAAATTATGTAGAGTTTATCAGGGATGTGGGTGCGTGCTTTTCTGTGAACAATATGCTCCGCGCGGAGTGTTATAAACAGAGAATGGAAAAGGGACTGAGTTTCCTTGAATTCAACTATATGATCATGCAGAGCTACGATTTCCTGGAGCTTTACAAGAGATACGGCTGCAATATGCAGTTTGGCGGGGACGACCAGTGGAGCAACATGCTAGGCGGCACAGACCTGATTCGCAGAAAGCTCGGGAAGGACGCTTACGCCATGACCATCACGCTGCTTATGAATTCCGAAGGGAAAAAGATGGGCAAGACACAGAAGGGCGCGGTATGGCTTGATCCCGAGAAGACCACTCCTTTTGAGTTTTACCAGTACTGGCGCAATGTGGACGACGCGGACGTGCTCAAATGCCTGCGGATGCTCACCTTCCTGCCCCTTTCGCAGATCGAGGAGATGGATGGCTGGGAGGGCAGTCAGTTGAACGAGGCGAAGGAGATCCTTGCCTACGAACTGACCAATCTGGTGCACGGCGAGGAGGAAGCCGGAAAGGCGAGGGAGGCGTCGAAGGCGCTCTTTGCAGGGGGAGGAAGCTCTGAGAATATGCCGACGGCGACCTTGACGGAGGCGGATTATAGAGAGGGAACGATAGACGTTTTGGGTATTTTAGTGGCGGCAGGTCTGGCGGCGTCCCGTTCCGAGGCGCGCCGGGCTGTGGAGCAGGGCGGTGTAACCGTGAAGGGCGAGAAGGTGACGGATGTTAAGACCTGTTACACGAAGGAGGAGATTGCGGCGGAAGAGTTTATCGTGAAGAAGGGCAAGAAGAGTTTTAAGAAGATTCTGGCGTAGGCCGCGAGATCAAAGCGGGCAGCAAATGTCGTTGCCTGAGTCCGGAGCGACTTATATGGGGATTCGAAGTGCGCGGTGATAAGCATCTGCAAGAAGAGCACAAGGATGACAGGAAAAATAGCATATGTAATGGAAATGACAGAAGAAAGAGGTGGCGATCATGGAAAAGAGAGCAAAGGGAAGAACACTCATGTCCTACGCGCCGGATATCAAGGTGGTGGACTGTACGCTGCGGGACGGCGGGCTGGTTAATGATTTCTTTTTTACGGACGAATTTGTCAAGGGACTGTACCGTGCGAACATCAAAGCGGGCGTGGACTATATGGAATTCGGCTATAAGGCTTCCAAAGAGATGTTCGATGTGAACAAGTTCGGCAAGTGGAAATTCTGCGACGATAAGGACATCCGCGCCGTTGTGGGCGATAACAAGACGGATATGAAGATCGGCGTGATGGCGGATGTGGGACGGTGCGATTTCAGGAAGGATATCCTGAGTAAGAAGGACAGCCCGATCGATCTGGTGCGGGTAGCTACCTACATCAACACCATACCGGCAGCCATTGAAATGATCGAGGACTGTACGAAGAAGGGATATGAGACGACGGTCAATATCATGGCGATCTCCAAAGCCAATGAGACCGATCTTGACGCGGCGCTTGATTTGCTGGGGCAGAGCAGCGTGGGAACGATCTATCTGGTGGACAGCTACGGTTCCCTGTACCCGGAGCAGGCAAGGCGTCTTGCGGATAAGTATCTGGAGGTGGCGGCCAAGTACGGGAAAAAAGTCGGCATTCACGCGCATAACAACCAGCAGCTTGCCTTTGCCAATACGACGGAAGTAGTCATCATGGGCGTAAGTTATCTTGACGCCACGGTGAACGGCATGGGAAGGGGATGCGGGAACTGCCCAAGCGAACTGCTTCTGGGCTTTTTGAAGAACCCCAAGTACAATGTGAATCCGATTCTTCGCTTTATTGAGAGGGAGATCAACCCGCTCAAGGAATCCGGCGTGAACTGGGGGTATGATGTACCCTACCTGCTGACGGGGCTTTTAAATCAGCACCCGAAGTCTGCGATTCAGTTTATGAAGGAGAACAGAAAGGACTATTATGAGTTTTATCTGGAGCTGCTGGAGAGTTTCTGATAAAATATCGAGTGATGTTTATTTCACCATATGGTAGAATATACGGATACTTATGGCGGCATGCTGACTGGAAGATAAGAAAGCAGACAGGAAATACAGAGGAGATGAGCTGTGAAATCGCGTGAAGATGACGATCTGGAGTTTATGGATCTGGATGATGAAGAATACGATCTGCCGGCGGCAGAGGATCAGGACGACGAGGAGGAATTGTTTGACAAGGAGATTGACGAGCGGACACTCCGGTTTGTGCACAGAGTGTTGTTTCCTTCCGTCATAGGGCTTGTGGCTGTGATTGTCGTGGTGGCGGCGGTTTTTCTGTTTCAGGGAAATAAAGGCGCAGGGGAAGAGGCGGCGCCTGCGATGGAAGAGATTACGGCGGAGCGGGAGACGGAGCAGGATTCACAACTGGAGGAACCGGGTGACGATGCAAAGGGGACACAGGAAGATTCTTTGCAGAATGTAGAGCAGTCAGCTTCCGCGGGGGGTGCAGCGGCGGACGAGGAGGACGAAGCGGTCGCACGGGAGGATAACGATCCCGAGACGGAGACGATGAGCATTGAGCAGGGCACCGAGGTCGATGTGAGCAAACTTCTTTCCTCCGAAGCGGTGTCGGAGACTGACGAGGTCACTTTTGGCATTGATGTGGCAAGGTATCAGGGAACGATCGATTGGGCGCAGGTGGCGTCGTCGGGCGTTGATTTTGCCATGGTGCGGGTGGGCTACCGCATGGACGCAAGCCGGGAGATTGTGGCGGACAGTAACGCCCGTTATAATATGCAGGAAGCACAGAAAAACGGCATTAAGGTAGGAGCCTATTTCTTTTCCACCGCCGTCAATGAGGAGGAAGCGAAGGCGGAGGCGGACTGGACGGCCGACTACGTTTCGCAGTATCAGATCACGTATCCCGTCGCCTATGACTGCGAGGGCTTTGAGCGGGCGGACAGTGCGCAGTATGGTTTGTCTGCGGCGCAGAGGACAGACATAGCCATTGCTTTTCTGAATAGAATTTATGAGAGGGGCTACACGCCCATGTTCTATTCTTCCATGAATGAGATGGCAGGAGATGCCAAATGGGAGACATCGCGCATCGAAAAGACGTATCGGATCTGGGTGTCGCAGTATCCGGCCGCGCCTTATCCACAGACGGAAAAATCCGCTTATCAGGGTACCCATGCCATGTGGCAGTACACCAACCGAGGGACGGTGGCGGGCATCAGTCAGCCTGTGGATGTCAATATTGCTTATTTTGGTTATGAAGGCATAGCCGGAGCGCTGAGTGATGAGACACCGGAGGAGGCCAGCGCGGATGTGGAGGCGCTTATTCCGTTTACCGCGGTGGAGGAGGAAGTGACCGCCAAAGATTCCACTAACCTGCGCAATATTCCAAGCCAGGGGGATGACAGCACGGTGGTATATACTCTGAAAAACGGGGAGACGGTGCGGAGAACGGGTGTGAGCGACAGCGGCTGGTCAAGGCTCATCTATAACGACCAGACGGTTTATGCCGTGAGCAGTTATCTTACCACAGACCTGGGCTATCAGGCGCCGAAGCAGGAGACACAGGAGGGCGCGGGAAGCGGCGACGGTCTCAAGACAAAATTTGCCGACAGAAACGAGCAGGTGACGGCGAAGATCGAGGTGAATCTGCGGGCGCTTCCCAGCGTGACAAATCCGGACGCCGTGGTGGTTGCGTTACTGCACAATGGTGAATACGCCACAAGGACGGGAATTAATGAAGATTATGGATGGTCGCGGGTAGAGTATAACGGCCAGACAGTGTATGCAATATCAAGTTATTTATGCGAATAAATAGGAGGAGAAACCACATGAGAACAACTGTTGCAGACAGACAGTTCGATGAAGAACGGGCGTTATATAATTTGCGGGAAGCAGACGTAACGAATTGTGTTTTTGCCGGTCCGGCGGATGGAGAGTCGGTTTTGAAAGAATCCCGGGATGTGAATTTGACAGATTGTACGTTTTCTCTGCGATATCCCCTGTGGCATGTGAAAAAGTTTATCATGGATCATTCGACCATGGATGAGCTGACGAGGGCGGCCATCTGGTATGCGTCGGACGGAACGATAAAGGATTCGACCCTTGGCGGCATTAAGGCGGTCAGGGAATGCGAGAGGATCAGTCTGGCGAACTGTCGTATCGTGTCGCAGGAGTTTGGCTGGAAGTCGTCTGAGATTGTGTTGACGGATTCGGAGATCGAGTCGGAATACCTGTTCTTTGACAGCAGGGACGTAAAGCTTGATGGGGTGAAGATGAAGGGAAAATATTCCTTCCAGTATATGAAAAATTTGGAAATTACGGACTGTGTGCTGGACACAAAGGATGCATTCTGGCACAGCGAGAATGTGACGGTCAGAAATTCCGTGGTAAAGGGGGAATATCTGGCATGGTTTTCCGACGGCCTGACTTTGATTGACTGCAAAATCATAGGGACACAGCCGTTATGCTACTGTAAGAATTTGAAGCTGATTAACTGTACCATGGAGGATACGGATTTATCCTTTGAGTATTCGGATGTGGAAGCGGACGTGAAGGGGCATGTCATTTCCATCAAAAATCCGAAATCCGGAATCATCACGGTGGACAGTGTGGGAGAAATTATCAGGGAAGCACCTGTTATGGAATGTACGGGTAAAATTGTGATTCGGGAAAAATAACGGGTGATAACACGAAAATAGCTGACGTTACCAAACGATTTTAAAATGGTCTCTGGTACTTTCGGGTGGTTGACTTAAGTTGGGCTATATCGTGTGTGACGAGAGAGAAAAAATGAAAAATGCGCCGTATATTAAATTATATTTTAATATACGGCGCTTTTTTCTTCTTGTTTTAATTTTTATAGATTGCTTTCAGATGATCCATTCTGGCTCCTGCATTGACAAGAAGCGCGTCCAAAAGAGTGATGGCGGCCATGCTTTCCACCACGACGACAGCTCTGGGCACAATGACGGGGTCGTGGCGGCCTTTGATGGAGATGCTGACTTCCTCGTGATTCCGGTTTACGGTGCCCTGCGGGGAGAAGATGGAGGGCGTAGGCTTTATGTGGGCGCGCAGCACGATCTGCGAGCCGTCGCTGATGCCTCCGAGAATGCCCCCGGCATGGTTGGAGGCCTTCACGACCTGCCCGTCCTTTATGCGGAAGGGATCGTTGTTGGAGGAACCGTTTCGGGTGGAGACCTCTATGCCGTCACCGATTTCCACGGCCTTGACGGCGCCCACGGACATCACAGCTTTTGCCAGATTGGCGTCCAGCTTCTCAAAAACGGGGTCGCCCAGACCGGCCGGTACGCCGTCTATCACACACTCAATGACGCCCCCCGCGGAGTCGTAATTACTCATGCAGTCTGATAAATATTTTTCGGCGCGGGCGGAGGCGTTCCGATCCGGCATGGAGGTGGGCGTTTCCAGGATGGCGTCCGCGTCAAAGGAGGCCGGGTCGATGCTGATAGGCCCGATGGATTTTGTGTAGGCCGTAAGGCGTATGCCGAACTCGGAGAGAGCCTTTGCGGCAATAGCCCCCGCGGCCACGCGGCCGATGGTTTCCCGCCCGGAGGAGCGTCCTCCGCCCCGGTAGTCGCGGAAGCCGTATTTTTCGTCAAAGGTATAGTCGGCGTGGCCGGGACGGTAGCATGCGGCGATTTCCGAATAATCCTTAGAACGCTGTGAGGTGTTTCGGACGAGCAGCGAAATGGGGGTTCCTGTGGTCTTTCCCTCAAAGACGCCGGAGAGAATTTCCACAGCGTCCGCCTCCTTGCGGGGGGTGCTGATCCGGGTTTGTCCCGGCTTTCGTCTGTCCAAATATAACTGAATATCGTTTTCTGTGATTGGTAATCCGGCGGGACAGCCGTCCACAACAACGCCAAGTCCGGCGCCGTGGGACTCGCCCCAGGTAGTGATTCGATAGATAATTCCCAGTGTTGAGCCTGCCATTGTCTGATCCTTTCCTGAATTGTGTGAAATTTTCTAAAAACATCATGCAGGATATCCTGCAAAATTAAATTGCACATGAAATATAAAATGTACAATTAAATACAATTGCTGCTGCGACGGCACCGCCATTGTGTTCGATAAAAAGCATAACACGGTAAATGTTTGAGAAAAAGTGCGGTTTTGTCCGTATTCAGCATATCATATTCTGTTTAAAATGCAAGGGCGGCGTATGAAAAAACAAAGGTGGGAAAATAGGTGTGATGGAGGAAAAAGGAGAAAGGCGGGAAGAAAAAAATCAAATCAAAGAGGAAAAGAAGTAAAAAAAGAGAGAAATATGACAGATTTACATAAAAAAGGGGTGTACAAATAAATTTTATGTGTTATGATATAAGACAGAAATTCCGACAGATAAGATTTGAGGATTGCATGAAAAAAACATTTCGACAAAAAATAATAACATACTTTACCGA
>VSNH01000068.1 GCA_009774215.1 Lachnospiraceae bacterium | reverse complement strand
TTACAGAACCATCTATAAGAAGTCCGGCAAGGCATCCCTGAAACTCACCCCGATTTTGAACTGGGGTTACAAAGATCAGGCGCCGAAGAAGAAAACTCTGACCTACGCGATGGGTGATGCAACCGGTAAGTTACCCGGTGAAGATGGCTATTCCCTGAACCCGGAGGTTGCTTCCAAAGTAAAGGTGAACGCGAAGAACGGTCAGGTATCCGTAGACGCGAAGTATAATGTTGCAAACGGCGGCACCTTCTCTGTAGTTGCGAAAGCGGCTGACTATGAGGGTAATACGGAAAGCAAAACGGTAACTATTGATATTACCGGCGAACCGCAGACCCTCAATGATGTGGTAGTCGTAGAAGCTCTCTCCGGCGGCAGCTACAAGGTAATTGCAAGAGATGGCGGCACCTTGAATGCGGAAGATTTCTATTCCTATGACGACGATGATGTATATAAAAAGAATTTATATATAAGAGCCTTAAAGTCCACAGCAGGAACGAAGCGCGTGTACACGGATGATGATTTTGTGTATGGCGTAAGCTATGCTTCCGGCGCAAAGGCAGCTTTAAGCGTAGCTACAGACGATGGCCGGCTGGATTTCATCAAGCCTAACACAAAGCCCGTACAGCTCACGGTATCTGCTGCTGACGGCTCTAAGAGCAACAAGAAGATCAGCGTGACCCTCAAAGGCTTCGAGAAATTCGGACTTGAGATGTTTGACAGCAACGATACGCACTATGATGCCAGAGAGTTAAACCACACCTACGACGGCGCGATCGGCGAGAAATTCAGACTCATGCCTGTGGCTGAGATGTGGGACGACTTTTACACGGATTGTGGCGGATTGGGTTATACAAACATCAACGTGACCGTTAAGGGCGCAAAGATTGTAAGAAAGCTCAATGGCTACAGTATGGATATCGTTATGACATCCACCAAGGCAACCGTCACGATTGCGGATAAGACCGACAAGAAGAACAAGACAGAGTACACCATCACGCAGGAGCCCGCTGCGGATGCAAAGGCAAAAGCGCCCGGCATAAAGCAGATCGGCAGCCTGACAGCGGCGGATGTGACAGCATCACAGGAAGGCAAAGATGTAAAGGTTGCGTTCCAGGTGACCTCCAAGGATAAGAAGTACACGCCGAAGAACCATGCCCGTCAGTATGTACTTGTGACCCCCGATTACACCAAGACGAAGGAAGTAAACGAGCGGTCTGAGTGGAGCAGGGCAAGAAGCTACTTCTTGAATCAAGACGTTGCCAAGATCGTACAGATCGACGACAACGGCCAATTTAAATTAGATTTTAGTGTACAGGATTATGCTACCTTTGAGATCGTTCCCGGCACCTACACCCTGATTGCTACCGTGGGCACTTACAGCGAAGGTAAGTTCAAACCGGAAGCGAAGGGCGTTAACGTGAAGATCAAAGTACCCGGCAAGGCGGCGAAGAACAGCCTGACCGTAAAGGGTAAATACACGCTGGATGCCGGCGCAACGGCGCCTGTTGATCTTGCAAGCAACAAGAACATTGTCACGGATTATGATTGGATGCTGAGCAACGCACCTACCGTAGACGCGCAGGGCAACAAGAACTACGCAATGAACAAGATTGACCCTAAGACACGCAAGGTAAATGCGTTCACGACTTATTTCGAAGTGAAAGAAGTGACGAATGCAGAGGGTGATGTGACCGGCTATACACTGGGACTGAAGCCCGGACTTACGCAGGATCAGATCAACTACATCACCGGCAGCGTAGCAGAGACCAAGAAGGCAGCGAAGGCTGACTGTGAGGGTTATGTGACAGTTACCAGTCATAATGGTAATACTAACCTCATGACCAAGGATATGAAGATCACTGTGACCTTCAAGGGCGCGAAGTATGCAGCTAAGACCGTTGAGTCTTCCGTCTACGAAGGCGCAGACGCTACCGTGCAAATCTTTGAGACAGCGAAGAGCACGAAGCCGGTCAAGCTTGCAGCGGCAGTCATTGCAACTGACGATAAGAGCGGCGCGACACTTGTAACGGCAGGAAACGGCGTAGAAGCGGACGGCGAGAGCATTAAGGTGAAATTTGCAGCAGCGGGCACCTATAAGGTAACGCTTAAGGTACTTGCGGCGAACTCCGGCTACGCAGCCATGACCGGCGCGACAGATTTGAAAGCAGTTGCACAGGCTAATGGCGGTACCGTAACCGCGACCATCAAGGTGAGCGGCAAGGGCGACACCACCAAGAACAAAGTGGCCGTAACCGGCAAGGCATTTAAGATTACGGCAAATGACTTTACAACGGCAGCGGCAAATACTTATATGCTGGATATCCCTGTGAAGAGCGCCATCGAGGGCACTACGATCGCGGCGGCGACAGTTCCTGCAACCGTGAAGGATAAGGATTATGAGGGCAGGGATATCGTGTCCGCAGCTTACACGGCGGCGACAGGCAAGGTAACCCTCACCGTGAAGAGAGATAAGCTCATCGAAGCAAATGCAGCAAAGGGCGGCAAGTTTAAGTTCGGCAAGGCTGTGGATGTACCTGTAACGTTTACGTTTACCGATACCGCAGTAACGGCGGAGACCGTAACCTTGAAGGTAACCCTGCCGAATCCGATGACCTTTGAAAAGGCAGTTGAAACGGCGAAAAAATTAGAAGATACGATTGGCGGGATGTATGACGATCTGCTCTTTGCGGATGCGGATGAGATGAAAGCTGATCTCGAAGGACGTATCAATGCCGTGCTTGAAAATGCACTCCCGAAGGATGTACAGGCGGCGGTATGCAGTAGAAACATTACGCTTGCAGATGTAGCTGCAACTGACAAGACACCCGCCGGATATAAGGCGACGGTAACCGTGCAGAAAGCGGCAACGAAGGCAGAAGGCGACTACGAGAAGGAGTATACCTTCACGAAGGGCGAAGTTTATAATACGACCGCAGACACGTTGGGAAAAAAGATTAGTGCACTGACTGCGGATGACTTAGAGCAGCTCGGCAATGACTACACACCTGAGAAATTGCTGGCGGATGTGAAGAAAGCGCTGACAACCGGTGAAAATGCAGTTAAGATTCCTGCAAACCTGAGTCTCTCTGTAGATAAAAAGACATTTGCACTGAAGAAAGCGACAGCAAAGACTGGCGGAAGTCTCAAAGCGAAAATCTTAATCAGAGACAGAAACGATTCTGAGAATACGAAAGAAGCCGAGATGAATGTGACCATTGCTAAGTTAGGAACTCTGAGCGATGCGTCGGCTGACGTAAAGGCAGCACTGGCTGAGTATGACGCGGACACAGAAGTAGGCTTGAACTACAATGCAATTATCTCAAATGCGTTAGGCACAGACGGAAGCGCGACCGGTGTGGAGGCAGCGCTCAAGACAGCGATTGAGAATGCAGCGAAGGCAGCGATCAAGAATCCGGATATCACCGTGAAGGGCTTTAAGAAGACTGAATTAAAGAGTGATTCTACAAGCGATCATCCGAGTAAGCCGACGGATGCGGGTACAAAGGTAGAGGTAGACGTAGACTTTAAGCTGCCTGCGGGTGGCACCGACGGTTCTGTTTCCTTCAAGCTGGTTCTCGCACAGGAAGGCATGAAGGATCTGGAAGTGGATTGCAGCAATACAACCGTGACTGCTAAGACATTTACCAGTATGACTGTGACAGGACAGGATGTCAGTGGGGAGACACCTACAGATCTTGTAATCTCAAGCAACAAAGTGTCATTGACCGATGTAGAGGGCGCGAAGAGTCTGAAATTCACTGCTGAGGTGAAAGGTACACAGCTGACGGATGATGATAAGAAGGTGACCTTCGCTCTGGTAAAGCAGGCGGATACGGAAGGCTTAGAGGGTGAGAATCTGACACTGGATGATATTCCGGCGGCTACATTACCCGCGGGCGTTACGCTGACAACCAACCCTGACGGAACGGTGACTCTGAATGTTGCAGCGAATGCGGCATATGGTGCAGATGACAACAAGATCACTCTTTACCTCAGAGCGTCGAAGAATTTGAAGAAACTCTATGCAAGCGATGAGACCGAGATAACAGAGATAGACAGAACAAAAGTTTATACCATTGAGCTGACAAAGAAAGCGGCGACACCTGCTCCGTAATATGGGGGAGACGGCGAGCTGTGAATTTGGCAGACGAGGGTAAATAAGAAAGAGGCGGCGGGAGAAATCCTGCCGTCTTTTTCTACTACATTCTAATGATATATTTCGCTTAAAATGCCCAAAGTGCTATAATTTATTTACAGGGGGAATTTTATATGAATGCAAAGGATGATGAAGCGAGAATCAATGAATTGATTGTCGAATTAAGTGAGTGCCGGGAAGATGAACGGAATACACAGAATCAGATATTACAGGTGATTTCTGTTGCCGGGGCGGTGATTGGTTTTTTGTTGGGAGCATCCTATTTTGGTAAAGCTCCAAATGAAGGAATTATTGTTTTGTTATAAAAGAAGGCGATATCGGTTATATGGCCAAGTTTGGTAAGTTATTCAATCAATATACTACCAATGCCAGAATTATGTTTTTACTAAGTTTATTAGTTTTCTGTACTGCTTTTGCTTACTTATTTTGTTCTTTGCTATCAACCGCAGCTCAAAAAATGTGATTATAAAAAACGGCTTATCGCATTAAAAGATAAACTGATAAAAACGGTATTAGGAGAGTTCGCCTTTGACGTTCTGCATCCTCAAAATAAGAATAAATGAATGTAAAAAAGATTATGGCTGACGCACTATTCCCGCACCACGCCCCGCACGTTCTTCTCCGCCTTTACCCGCGGAATCATAATCTGATGCCCACAGCCCGCGCATTTCAGGCGGAAGTCCGCACCAATCCGCAGCACCTCCCACTCCGAGGAGCCACAGGGGTGCTGCTTTTTCATTTTTAAAATATCACCGACTTGAATGTCCATATTATGCTCCGTTCCGTGCCGCCCACATTACAGCTTGGGAATACATTTTTGAGAAAGCTCTCCCTGATTAAGTATCCAGTTCTGAAAGCTTCAAATACAAATCCTCAAAAATCCCCACCTTAATCTTTTCAGAGAAAGCGTAATGCAGGGGCTCCTCCCATTGCTTCAATGCGGCGGCACATGTGCCCTGCGTACGCACATCGGTCTGGCACAGTGTCTTGCTGTGCTCGAAATCATACACCGTGACCATTTCTTTCTCCGCGTCCACAATCCAATATTCCCGCACGCCCGCTTCGCGGTACAGCTCCACCTTCCGCTCATAATCCATCTTTATGCTGGAGGGCGATACGATCTCAATCGCCCAGTCCGGCGCACCCTGGCAACCTTTTTCGCTCTTTTTTTCCATATCACAGATTACGGAGATATCAGGCTCCACGTAGTTCCGATTGTCTTTTTTGATATACACGGCAAAGGGGGCTGGCACAACTTTGCACTTTCCCTTATTTTTCTTAATATATAAGCTGATTTCCATTGCAAGCTCTATAAGAAGTCGCTGATGCGTCCACATCGGTGTATCCATCCGAAACATTTCCCCATCAATCAACTCCGCCCGTTCTCCATCCGGCAAGGCTTCGATATCCGCAATTGTATAACCCTTTCCGCCCTTCATTGCCATAAATTGTTCCTCTCTTCCTAATCCTTCCCATTCCTGTGTTTTTCTTACTTCCATCGTTTTCCTCCTGTTCCGCAGGAGAAATCCGGATATACAGGTCTTGGTATCAACAGTTCTCCGACCGTCTGCTCATCCTGACTATTTTCATATGCAGTCTTTGCCCGCCGCGGATAAAACCATCTGCCGCTCAGAATCTCCCGCTTTTAAATTGTGTTGTGTGATTTAAAAGCATAGAAATTCTGAAATATTAACCGAAGAATCAGCTAAAATCGCTGATTTTGAGTGACCTCGGAACAGCCTATAAGACTGTTCCGAATGTTTGCTGTCAATAGAATGTATATGCTTTGTGTTCATTATAGAGACAGAAGAACGGAATGTCAAGAGCGGAAAAACGTTTATTAATCCAACTGCGAAAATATCTCCCCGATACTCCCCTGCACCACCAGATCCGCAATCCCGTCCCTCGCGGTGGGGGTTTTGTTGACAAGCACCAGCTTATTTCCGTTATAATAATCCAACAGTCCTGCGGCGGGATATACGGCCAGGGAAGTGCCGCCCACAATCAGCACATCCGCCTCGCTGATCGCGCGGATTGCGCCCGAGAGGGTATTCTGATCCAGTCCCTCTTCGTAGAGTACAACATCCGGCTTGATGTCGCCGCCGCAGGTACATTTCGGGACGCCCTCCGAATCGGCGATGTAATGCACGTCATAGAATTTATGGCACTTCTCGCAAAAATTGCGCAGGACAGAGCCGTGCAGTTCGTATACCTTTTCGCTGCCTGCCGCCTGATGCAGTCCGTCGATATTCTGGGTCACCACCGCCTTAAGCTTTCCCTCGCGTTCCCATTGCGCCAGCTTTAAGTGAGCGGCATTGGGCTTCGCATCAAGGCAGAGCATCTTATTCCGGTAAAAGCGATAAAATTCCTCGGTGTTTCTTCTGTAAAAAGTATGACTCAGTATCGTTTCCGGCGGATAGTCGTACTGCTGGTTATAAAGACCGTCCACGCTCCGGAAATCCGGGATGCCGCTCTCCGTGGACACCCCCGCGCCCCCGAAGAAGACGATGTTATCCGACTCGTTTACCCACTGTCTCAGCTGTTCAATCTGCCCCATAAGAATACCTCCCTTTCCTTCACAAACTTCGTTATTATGTCAATTATAATATTTTATTTTGATAATTTTTAATAAAATGAGTTGACATGATGGAATCCTTACGATATTATGACCTTAAAGGTGTTACCTTTAGCAAACGGTTCACCTTGGTTATTTGTTACTTATCAAAAAAGCAACTCATCCCTGGTGGCGGCGGTTGCTTTTTTGATGTTTATGCATCCCGCGGAACTGTATGATACTGATGGCTGCGACAATAATACTTACAACTGTCACTACAATACCCACAATCCCAACGATCGTTTCTATCATCATATCCTTTACCTTTCGGAAATTTTCCATTGTATCACCTCCCAAGATACCGGAAGTTCTCAAAATGATTACAATTCACACCCTATATAAGTTTCGTATTCATTTACAGTTGCTAAGTGTGAATTGTAACAATGATGCACACAAAATGCCAAAAGCAGGCATTTGGGCGCTGGCTCCGACACCATGCAGCAAGTGCATGGTGCGGGCGAAAATCATATTCATAATGTACTCATTTTGGCGAAAGGTGAACCGCTTACCGTTCAAGGTAACACCTACATTCATTATAGGGAACTACAAAGGACAAGTCGATCGTTTTCAATAAAGCAAGCAAACGAAATTGTGTTTATTACACTGCTTCCTCTGCCCCTTCAAATACTGTCAGGCGCAGGGGAAACATGAATGCCAATTAATTATGTTCTCCCAGCCCCAGCCGATTCACGGCCGAGAAAATCGCCCGCACGGATGCCCGCGTGATATTGGAGCTGACGCCCACGCCGTAGGTCACGCTGCCGCTCTCGGCATCCAGCAGATGAATGTACGCCGCCGCCTGGGAGTTGGAGCCGCTCTGGAGTGCGTGCTCCTCGTAATCCAGTATCTTGACGTTGATGCCAAGCGTTTCCTGCAGGCCGCGTTTTACCGCGTCGATCGGGCCGTTGCCCACCGCCTCAAAGCGTTTCTCCTCGCCTTTATCGGTATAAACCACAGTTACCTTTGTATCAAATTCCGACTCCGTCTCCTCGCTCAGATCGTCCACCCGCAGTCTTCTGAAATGGAGCGGCTCCTTTTTCAGCAGGTATTCCTGACGGAAGCTCTCCATGATCTGATCCGGGCTGACCTCGCCCTGCTTCTCCGAAATTGCCTGAATGACATTGGCGAACTCCCTGTGCATTCCCTTGGGCAGCTTAAAGCCAAAGTATGTGTCCATGACGAAGGCTACACCGCCTTTGCCGGACTGGGAATTGATGCGTACGATCGGCTCGTACTCCCTGCCAATGTCCGCGGGATCGATGGGCAGGTAGGGCACCTCCCAATATTCGCCGCCGCGCTCCTTCATCGCCTTCATGCCCTTGTTGATGGCGTCCTGATGGGAGCCGGAGAAGGCGGTAAACACCAGCTTGCCGGCGTAGGGATGTCTGGGATGTACGGGAATCTTACAGCACCTCTCATAAATTTCAATGCTCTCGTTCACATGCTCGATGGCAAGCTCGGGATCAATGCCCTGTGAGAACATGTTGTAGGCAATATTTAAAATATCTACATTTCCGGTTCTCTCACCGTTTCCGAAAAGGGTGCCCTCCACGCGCTCCGCACCCGCAAGCAGGGCAAGCTCCGCCGTCGCCACACCGGTTCCCCTGTCGTTGTGAGGGTGTATGCTTAAGATGATAGCTTCCCTGTTTTCCAGGTGCTTGTTCATCCACTCGATTCTGTCTGCAAAGACATTCGGCGTCGTCATCTCCACGGTGGAGGGAAGATTGATAATCATGGGATTCTCCTTGGTAGGCCCCCACTCCCTCTGCACCGCGTTGCAGACCTCCAGCGCGTAGTCCAGCTCAGTGCCGGTAAAGCTCTCGGGAGAGTATTCCAGAATCACCTTGCCGGGGAATTTGGCGGCATGACGTTTCACCATCTTAACGCCCTCCACGGCGATGTTGGTGATCTCCTCGCGGCTCATGTTGAAAACCACGTCCCGCTGCAGGGTAGAAGTGGAGTTGTATATGTGCACAATGGCCTGTTTACAGCCTTCAATAGATTCAAAAGTACGCTCCAGAAGTTCCTCTCTGCATTGGGTCAGAACCTGAACAACCACATCGTCTGGAATTAATTTTCTGTCCACAAGCTGACGCAGGAAATCAAATTCGATCTGGCTGGCTGCCGGGAAGCCGATCTCGATTTCCTTAAAGCCCAGCTTAATCAGATAATTGAAAAATTCAATTTTTTCTGACACTACCATAGGGTCAATCAATGCCTGATTGCCGTCGCGCAGATCTACGCTGCACCATACGGGCGCTTTCTCGATCTGCTTGTTGACCCATTCTCTTTCCGGGTAATCCACCACCGGGTTTCTGCGATATCTCTTATAATTTAACATGACTGCTCCTCCTTTATAACGTTACGAACCCGCTGCATAAATACAGCGGGTTCGTCCGAACGTGACATTATTCTCCAAGACCGCTCTCGATGGCATCAACCAAAGCCTTGAGCGCTTCCTCCTCATCTTCACCGTCACACACAAACTCGATTTCATCGCCACACTTGACACATGCCCCAAGCACGCTCAGGACACTTTTTGCATTCGCTGTATTTTCACGAAATGTAAAGGTTATCAGAGATTTAAACTGCATCGCTTCTTTGCATAGGATGCCTGCCGGTCTTAGATGTAGCCCTGTCGGGTTTTTGATGACTACCTTCTGACTTACCATTGCCTTTTCCTCTTTCTTACATGATACTATGAGTATACCATATCTCTATACTTTATCTCAAGTCCTACAGCATAATATTCTGTATCAGTTCAGCGAGCTTCTTCGCTTCCTGCGTGATCACCTTCTGATCTTTACCCTCAATCATAACGCGGACAAGCGGTTCCGTGCCGGAGGGCCGGATCAGTACGCGGCCTTCGCCCGCAAATTTTTTGTCGAGTGCGGCGATTGCTTCCGCGATCTCGGGGTAATCCATAAACTTTTCTTTCTTGTGGTTTGGCACCTTCGCGCCGACCAGCGCCTGCGGCATCACTTCCATAATGGATGCAAGCTCCGAGAGCGGTTTGCCCGTCTCCACAACTACCTGCAAGAGATGCAGTGCGCTTAAGAGTCCGTCGCCGGTTGTATTTTCATCTAAAAAGATTACGTGACCGGACTGCTCGCCGCCGAGACTTGCGCCGATCTCGCGCATCCGTTCCAGCACATAGCGGTCGCCCACCTTGGTCTGCTCGATCTTTATCTTATTTTTTTCACCCATCAGAAAAAAGCCGAGATTACTCATTACGGTTGCAACGATGGTGTTCTTGTTCAACTTGCCCTGCGACTTCATATGATTGCCGACAATGGCCATAATCTGGTCGCCGTCCACAATATTTCCCAGCTCATCCACCGCCAGCAGTCTGTCCGCATCCCCGTCGAATGCAAGGCCGAGCTGCGCCTTCTCATAGACAACTCTCGCCTGCAGTTCTTCCATATGGGTGGAACCGCAGTTCGCGTTGATGTTCGTGCCGTCGGGATTGTTATGGATTGCAACAACCTCTGCGCCGAGCTCCTTCATGGTCTCCACGGACGTGTAGTAGGACGCGCCCTCCGCGCAGTCCAGCACAATCTTCATGCCCCGCAGATCTACATTTACCGCCTTCATGGCGTGGTTGATATATTCCTCTCTGGCATCCGTGCGGTACTTGATTTTACCTACGCTTGCGCCGGTAGGGAATTTCACGCCCTTCATATCGCTCTTAATCAGCGCCTCAATTTCATCCTCCAGAGCGTCGGGAAGTTTATAACCGTCTCCGTCAAAGAATTTAATGCCGTTAAACTCTACAGTATTGTGGGAGGCGGAGATGACAACGCCCGCGTCCACTTTATACTTTCTGGTAAGGTATGCCACCGCCGGCGTAGGCACCACGCCCACATATACCGCGTTCGCGCCCACGGAACAGACGCCTGCCATCAGCGCGTTCGCCAGCATATCCCCCGATATTCTCGTGTCACAGCCCACCATAATTGTCGGTTTATGTTCGTTCTCCCTTGTCAGAACATACGCACCCGCCTGGCCAAGCTGCATCGCCAGAAGCGGAGATAATTCTTCATTCGCTACCCCGCGGACTCCATCCGTACCAAATAATCTGCTCATACGCACCTCCAAAATTTTTTCTGACTAACCTTCATGATTCCGCTTCAGCGGAATCTCAAATCTGTGCGGAGAATGCTGCTTTTCAGGCATTCTCCTACGCAAAACTTAGTGCTTCTTGGCGTCCCGTCTTATGGGCGGGACGTCTTTAGAAGCACTTTTCGCGTTTCTCACGCTATTCTTCCTCAATAATATGCACCCGCACCTCCGTGACACCGTTCTGCCTGAGATCCCGTCCTTCCACAGTGGCGTTTACGGGCATCCAATAACTGCCCTCCGTGAGTTCATCCATATCTTCATCAGCCATCCATGCTTCCATATCCACCACGGCAGTCACTTCCTCCGCCGTCACCTCGTTCAAAACAGCAAGCAGACCGCTGAACGTAATGCTGCACTCATTGACAGGTTCGGTGATCACAGCGCGGAAGCCTTCGGGAAGACCGTCAAAACGAATCCGTTCCACTGGAATCCGCACGGCACGGTCGCGCTCCGCCTCGATCTTTGCCGTAGCGTTGACCCTGCCCACAAAATTATCCTCCGCCAGCACCACGCCGTCAGGCAGGTATTGATTAATATCCACCAGCACAGTCACATCCTCCGACGCGCCGGTTACGTCGAGAATTCCCTCGGGAATTGCAATCGTCTCCACATTCTCCAGCAGTTTGGACCGGGCTGCCACCGTAACTGTCCCCTTGCTGAAGGTTACCTCTCCTGTAAATTGGAAACCGTCTTCGGGCGTGCCTGTCACCTCACACGTAAGAGACAGCGTTTTGCGTTCCAGAATCTCTACGCTGACACGCACGTTGGAAATGCTTTTTTCAATATTCGGTGCGGTGATCTCGTTTCCATCCTCGTCGTAAAGACGAACATCCGCAACCGTACTGATATTGTTGGAAAAGCCGGAAATATCCACCTCCGCCTGTGCCTTGCTGACCTGTGAAACAATGGACTGTGGGCCGGAAAGGCGGATCAGGTTTTGATCCGTGGTAACGCTTCCCACCATAAAACCTTCGCGGACTTCGCCCGTCGTAACGGATTTCACAGGAAAGGATTTGGTCTGCTTTTCCTCAATGCTCAGGCGCACACTGTCGATATTACCGCGTATGCTATCCAGCTTGTCATTATATTTATTCGTCGAAAGTTTGATGGCCACCGTATCTACACTGGTCAGATCATTGATATCCGCCACCGCCACAATATTGCTCCTATCCAGGGAATCAATAATAGACCTGGGCGCGGAGACCGTAACCACGTCAATCATATCTGTGCCGTCAAGCACCTCATAAACCTGCCCCCTGTCGGTAATCAGGTTCGCATTTTTGATGGTGACCGGCACATCCGTCACGCGATAGGTCATAATGGGATCGTTGATATTCGTAACGACCAGCCAGAGAACGGCTGCGCTGAGAAAGGAGGCGATCTTTAAGCCCCAATTTCGGGTAAGCTTATTCTTCATTCTTAACCCCTGCCTTTCCTATGCTCTTGCCTTTAAAAAGCTTGCGCTTCTTCTCCTCTACCGGTTTATCCTGAATTTCCAGAAGCCGCTCTTTCAAGCGCGCCGCATCCAAGCCCCGCTCAAGCGCGCCGCCATAGGCAACGCTGATCTTGCCCGTCTCCTCAGACACGATCACCGTCAGGGAATCGGTCACTTCGGAAATGCCGACACCTGCACGGTGCCTCGTCCCCAGATCCTTGCTGAGAGCCATATTATCCGACAGTGGCAGATAGCAGGTGGCGGATACAACCCGATTCCCTCGGACGATCACCGCACCGTCATGCAGGGGGGTATTGTGTTCAAAAATATTGATCAGAAGCTGGCTGGAAATAATGCCGTCCACATCAATACCCGTTCTTTCATATTCTTTCAGTGACTGCTCGTGCTCGATGACAATGAGCGCGCCCGTCTTTACTTTTCCCATTTCAAAGGATGCCTTCACGATTTCATTTACCGTGCGGTCGGAAAAACGTCCTGTTTCCCTCTTGTTGGAATCCAGAATGGAGGCGACAAAGTTTTTTCTTCCAAGCTCTTCCAGCGCCGCGCGGAGCTCGGGCTGCAAAACTACCACGAAAGCCGTGGCCGCAATGCTGATGATATTGGGAACAATCCAGAGAATCGTATTCATCTTACAGAAAGCGGCGATTACAATAAACACCAGAATCACGATCACGCCCTTTAAGAGAGCCCATGCTCTTGTGTTCTTAATCCATACCAGAATATGATATAGTACAAAGGTCAGGATAGCAATTTCCGCCACGTCATTCCAGTGCATGGTAGGCATGTGCAGTCTCGCGAGATAGACGCCGATCCAGCTATTCAGTTGTTCCATCTCTCCATCACCTGCCTTCTGTTTCAATTTCTGTCTGCGTCATTGCAGCGGTGTTATGAGTGGTGTGTGGGCCTTGTGGTTCTGCCGGGCACGCTTTTGGCAGAGCTGATCTGCTTCACCTTCTTCTCCGGCTTCGCCACGGTAACCTTCGGTACCGCCTTCACATAATAATAGTATTCATCATCCTCAAATTGAACCTTTTCCGTTCGACTATAATCCACATAAAATACAAAAAACTGCAATATCAGCACGAGCAGGAAGGAGATAACCGTCCCCAAAATCACGCCCGGCAGAGATTGATTTATCTCAAAAATTAAGTCTCCCACAAGAAGCACCATGATATTCACCACCGCACCTGCAGTCATGGCAATTGTCCATGCATAATCAATGCTCAGCCGCCGTAAAAGATAAACGATAATCACCGTAATGGAAAAGGCCGCAATCGTCACAACCATCTCCCGGTTCTTAATCAGGCCGTCAATAATAAATTTAAATTTTGCTGCCGTCTCCTCATCCGCCATGGCGGCAATCATTGTCGCATTCTGCGTCACATAATGAAGCATGTAGTAAACGATCACACCGCAGGCAACGGAAACCGCAGATGTGGGCACTCCGATCAATCCCATGGATATGGGAATCACGTAGGGTATCCGCAGAAGAAAGCAGAGCGGCATGAGCACCACAACAACGGTATCCTTCGGAGAAAACCGCAGATACAGCAAAAAGAGTAACAGAAAACCTGCGCCGATTACCGCGGCACACTCCAAGCTGAAAGTATAAAGGTGCAGGAGAGAAAAAACCGCGCCCATCAGAACAATAAAGTTCATTGGCATGAAGGAGCACATAAGCGCCACAATCAACACCACCGTTATCCTGGTAATCGACTCCATGTAGCCCAGTCTGGAATTGATCAGGCAAAGGGTGATAAACGCCAGAAGAAACTTCAAAAGCGGTGTGATATACACCTCATATTTGCTGTATATGGTCAAAAGTATCTGTTTTGCAACCAGTAAAGTAGTCATTGAAATTAGTCCCTTTTTTCGTTCTTGTACATCGCGGAGAGTTTGTGCAGATTCATATAATATGTGCGCAGACTCTTGCTTGCCCGGCTGTACCTGATCGTGTACACCACATAGGAGATGAGGGCGTAAGCGCCCACCGTTCCCAGATATAAGAACAGAACATTCTTTGCAAATTCAAGAAGATCCATCTTGTAGATTTCCGTCATAAAAACGCCAAAATCATAAAAAATGTACATAGCAAAAACCACTACAAATGCGATGGTTGCACTTATAATGGATTTAAGCACCTGCCAGCCTATATAGTCGCTCCGAAAATAACTGCCGATGGCAAGGCACTTCTTCCCCTCGTGCGCTTCGTAGGATGCCATCTTGGTCATCAAAACGACTCTCTCTTCATTTAACATATATCTCTCCAATTTCCGACAATAGTATCAGTTCAGGAAACGCATCTTCGGATTTTCCTTCGTGTCCTTTTTCTTTTGAACCTTGAGCGGTTCCGGTTTCTTGATGCTGGCGCCCAGCTCGTTAGCCATGGTGTTTTTGCATTTCTGGCAGAAACGTCCCGACAAAATAGCCGCGCCGCAATTTTCGCAGGAAAGCGTAACGCCGGACTCGGCAGAAAGCTCCAGCCGCTCTTCCCGAAGCCACTGATGGATCTGGTTTGTGGAAACGTCACATGCTTCCGCCACCTGCTGAATGCCTGCATGGCCGTTATCCTGAATGTACTTCTTTACCTCCTGAAATTTCTCCTCAAGCTTCTCACGGCATGCCATACAGATCGGCGGTCCGGAGACATAGTTAAAAAGATTTCCGCATTTTCTGCAATTTCTTACGTTCATACCTTACCTCCCTGAGACAAATTGTTTTCATATGCCCCTGCCGCCGGCAAGAGTTATGAAATAAATTCGTTCTACACCCGCCTTTTTAAACTCGTGGCTCATGGCATCTATCGTACTGCCCGTCGTGTAGATGTCGTCAATGATTATAATTATACTTAATTTTACATCATTGCGGCGGATTTTGAAAGCTTTTTTCAAATTATTTTGCCTTTCTATATTTTGTCAATAGTTTTGCGACAAGTTTTTGAATTTTTTTCTAAGCCAGTTTCCTTATTTCCTCTTCAAAGAGTTGGGCGGATGTCTTAAAGCCAAAAATCCCCCTTGGATAGTTGTTTATCCAGTTTTCTATATATTCAATGTCCCGGTCCTGCTTCTCGTCAAAATCTTCCCCTTTCGGTATGTGTCGGCGGATAAGACGGTTATTGTTTTCATTACTGCCCCTCTCCCAACTACTATAAGGGTGGCAATAAAAGGCAAATGTCCGCTTTTTTCCCTCATGTAATACAGACCGTTCCAATCCCTCATAGTCTGAAAACTCCACGCCGTTATCTACGGTAATGCTTCTAAATACCTTTGTGAACATATCGCCCCATTTCCTTTCTAATCGGTCAATGGCTTCTACTACACTGGCCGCCTTTTGGTCCGGCAACTTCACTATTATTTCATCTCTTGTTTTTCTCTCCGTAAGTACAAGCATACACGACTTTGTTACCCCTTGTTTGCCCTTTACCGTGTCCATTTCCCAGTGTCCAAAAATTTCCCGGTCCTTTACTTCGTCCGGGCGGTTCTCTATACTTTCCCCTGCGGACGCTCTTTTTTGCACTTTAACCCTTTTATTGTGCTTTTTTCTTTTTCCCTTTACTGGCAAATCTTTGTTTGTGAGTTTAAGGAAAATTCCCTTATCAATGTATCGGTATAATGTTCTTACGCTGATAGAAGTAGTAAACTCTATGCCGCTTTCTGCTGCCGCCGCCAATGCCGCTTCCGGGCTATATTTATCTTCTATTATTTTCCCCTCTATATACTCCGCAAGTGGGCGGTCATTTCCTATTTTTATATTCCGCCCTTTTCCCTGGGCGTTCCAATCATGCTTCTTTTGTCCCAAATCGCTGCTATACCTTGTTTCCTCGGTGTAATCGCTATTTCTGTGGGTGTATTCTCCCCTCTTTATCTCCCTATAAATAGTGCTTCTATGAACGTGCAAATATTCCGCAACCTCTACTACTTTATGGCCGGAATTTAACATAGTTTCCATTTTAATTCTATCGTTTTGGCTCAAATGTTTAAATAATTTTCCCATGAAATTACCTCGCTTTTTGATAAAACGGGCACGAAAAAGTCCGTGCCGTTGTTTTATCGCTTCCCGGCAAGTAATTCCTATGGTAATCATAATTCATATTGTGCCCGGTGCGTTATACTTTTTTCTATTTACAATGATGTGGACATTGTGGGGTCCAGGCTCCCGGCTTTTATTTTGGTTAGGACGATTGCCCACCGTCCAGGCGTGCCGTCTGTTTGCCTGTCCTGCTACACGCCGCCCGGTTCACATTAAACCCTGGCAGAAACTTGTCAACCAACACCACAATGCCCACCATTGCAACCCGTCAACTGTTTGTAGGGGCTTCGGACCCTCACGCCGCCCATGGTCGGCGTGGCCGTTTTAATTGCCGGGCGGTTCCTGCTGCCGCCCTGGCGTCTATTCTTATGCACAACGGGCCTGCTCCACCCATGCTTGTGCTTCCTCTGTGCTTCCAAACCAATCATTATAAATATCTTTCCGGCTTGTGCTTGTGTATGTGCTTTCCGGGCACGTTTCCGCTTCTTTACTTGCTGTGATTGCTGCCACCACTCTGCCCCTATCATCAAATGAAGATGTTACACAATACCATGTTTTCATACTCTTATCCTTTCCCGGTGGCTCTATTGTCCACCGCTTTCCATTCTTTTGTCAATGGCCTGGCTGATAAATTCGCTTACGCTCTGCCCTGCTGCCGTTGCCGCCGCTTGAATTACTGCTTTTTTACCTTTTGGCACCTTTATTTCTATGCGGTCATAATTCCTTTTGTTAAATTCGTTTTGGTATGCAATTTGATTAAATTCTCCGGTTTTAGTTCTTGGCATTTTCCAACCTCTCTTCCTATTTCGGCAAATTCCCTCTTCCTTTCTCTTGCCAAATGATTTATAATAATTTTACAGTTTGGGCGGCTTTGGCAAGTCCACCGCCCTTTCTGTACCCCTAAAGCCTATTCGTTAGGCTTTTCTTTTTTTGCCATGTCTCTGACTTCCTGCACCGCTTTGGCAACCTCTTCCATGTTCTTGCAATTACTGAATTTATCGGCTACCAGGTTAAGGATTACTTCCATTTGCTTGTCTGTCATGTTCTCGCTCATGTTATCTCCTTTCTATGCTTGCCCATGTATTCGTTAAGTATCTCTCTTAACTGTCTTTATTATATAACATATGTCGGCATATGTCAATACATATTACGACATATTTTTATTTTTATAAAAATCCCTCAATGTGTGGCTGCTTTCCGCTTCACATTGAGGGTTGTTTTTATCTTCTGCTTTCTATCACGAAAATAATTTCGTTGACTTTTGCCTGGTTTGTTTCATTGTTTACACACCTTACCACTCTGTCTTTTCCGTCCGCCGTGGTAATGGTTACGCCAATATAATTTCCCATTTTCTTTTCAAATCCCGTATTTTGGGATATGGCAACTATTTTGTCATATATGAGCGTTTCCGTTTTTGATTGGCTCCCGTCCTGTTCAAAATATAGGCACCTTTTTTCAGTTACCGCCAAAACTGCCGTTGAAAAAACTAACTTTTCCGCCTGGCCTTTTCCTTGAATACAATAATCAATCTTTTCCCCAGGCAATAATGTTTTTCCAAATACATTTTGAGCCATTACCTCTTCAATCGGTTTTTGTTCTTTCGCTTCTTTTTTCTTTCCGAAAAGTCCCATTTTCCAATCTCCTTTTGTTGGTTTTATACTGCGTCCCCATTGTGTAATTCAATAGTGGACTTGTATTAGTCCCATTATAACACATACTTCCCCGTAAAATAAAGAAAAAAGGACTAATATTAGTCCAGAAAGGGGCCGCAATGTTACAAGTCAAAATAAAAGACGATACCGGAAATACCATAGGCCAAAATATAAGAAGAATAAGAAAATCACGCAATATAGGGCAAACCGCTCTTGTCCGTGATTTACAATTACTTGATATAGACATGACCCGTGAAGCATTGGTAAAAATCGAAAGGGGAATACAACATATTGTTGTCCGTCAAATTAGAAGCGGATGCTCCAGTCACATTAAAACAGTGTGACCGGAAGCATCCGGTAAGAAATT
>VSNH01000067.1:16887-18915 GCA_009774215.1 Lachnospiraceae bacterium | reverse complement strand
TCGGTATTGCCTCCTTCTTCATTGTTCTGCTCGTCGTCTGTAGGATTTTCGGGCTCTACGCCTGTATCCTTCACAACTTGGCACGCATAATTATTAAGATTTTCTTAATTTTGAAAATCCCAGTATTTATAAGGCTTTGCGTGATTCCGATTCAAAATATCATTCGCAATATTGACTTATTAAAATCGTAATTCAGCCCACCAAGCCCGATTTGTCACTAATTTGTTACTAATTAAATTTTTATTAAATCGCAAAACTCGCGCGGACAGTGGGATGGTAACGGTTCCGCTCTTTGAAAATTTGTCGCTAATTTGTTACTAATACGGAAATTGCGGATGTTATTGCATGATTATGCGGCTATACGAAAATTGACGGTAAACCACAATGTAACGGGTGGTATGAAACGGCAGGACGATAACGCCGGAAAAACCGGCGCGCTTCCTCGAAAATCAAAGGCGTGCGGCCGGTTGGCGGGAGAGTGGGTGTTATGAAACGATAGGACAAGACATAAGCCGCGTGTAAATAATTCGTGACATTTATTGATGCTTTATTCAGGAAACTCCTTGCACATTTTTGGCGGCTGTGTTATTATAAGAACCCGTGATATACTAATTTGGCGTAAAGCCACACATCCTTGCTCCTTATTATAAGAGGGGCCAGAGACCAAAAGGAGGTAGAGAACATGAACAAGTATGAGTTAGCCGTTGTTGTCACTGCTAAGATTGAAGATGACGAGCGGGCCGCTACGCTGGAGAAGGTGAAAGCTCTGGTAGAGAGGTTCGGCGGAAAGATCACAGAAGTTGACGACTGGGGTAAGAAAAGGCTCGCGTACGAAGTACAGAAGATGAAAGAGGCTTTTTATTACTTTATTCGGTTCGAGGCTGAGAGCACGGCTCCCGGCGAGATTGAGAGCCGTATCCGCATCATGGATAACGTCATCAGATACCTGTGCGTCAGACAAGACGAGAAATAGAAAGAGGTATTCTATATGAATAAAGTTATATTGATGGGACGTTTGACAAGAGACCCTGAGGTGAGATATTCCCAGGGTGAAAACGCGATGGCGATTGCCAGATACACGCTGGCGGTAGATCGCAGATTTAATCGCAATAACGATGAACAGACGGCAGATTTTATTAGCTGTGTCGCTTTTGGGAGATCGGGTGAGTTCGCAGAGAAATATTTCCACAAAGGCACGAAAATTGCAGTCACGGGACGCATCCAGACAGGAAGCTATACGAATAAGGATGGCGTCAAGGTGTACACCACGGATGTGGTGGTAGAGGATCAGGAGTTCGCGGAAAGCAAGAGCGCTTCCCAGCAGGCTGGCAATGAATATGCGCCCGCAGGCAGAACAGAATCCGCACCGATGGCTGCGGGGGATGGCTTTATGAACATTCCCGACGGAATCGACGAGGAACTGCCGTTCAACTAAAAAATCGTCGCTCGGCAACGACGATTCAGAGAATGCTCCGCATTCTCCTTAAATGTTTTACTCTGTGGCATTTATGATTAAGTTTAAATAAGGCGCCCAGTGCGCGGGATTGGAGGTTTACTATGGCATTTAATAAATCGGACAGACCGGATTTCCCTAAGAAAAAGGGAGGGATGCGCAGAAGAAAGAAAGTCTGCGTATTTTGCGGCAAGGATAATGTAATCGACTACAAGGACAGCAACAAGCTGCGCAGATATATCTCTGAGAGAGGTAAGATTCTTCCCAGAAGAATCACCGGAAACTGCGCGAAGCACCAGAGAGCGCTTACAGTAGCGATCAAGCGTGCAAGACATCTGGCTTTGATGCCCTACGTTCAGGACTAAGCATGATAGAAGACATACGAAGACCGGGCTCCTCAGGGCGCCCGGTTTTCTGATTGTCCACATAATGTCATTTTTTCACGAAAAAGCTCTATATTTAGATGTGGCGGTATTTGGCAAAAAATGCTATACTAATGCGAGAAGCACTTCTAAAACTCGGCAGCAGAGGCTGCCTCGCCAAGAAGTGCTATGTCTCGCATAGGAGAATGCCAA
>VSNH01000067.1:0-16787 GCA_009774215.1 Lachnospiraceae bacterium | reverse complement strand
TGGGGCGAGAAGCACTTCTAAAACTCGGCAGCAGAGGCTGCCTCGCCAAGAAGTGCTATGTCTCGCATAGGAGAATGCCAAAAAGCGGCATTCTCTGCTGGGGCGAGAAGCACTTCTAAAACTCGGCAGCAGAGGCTGCCTCGCCAAGAAGTGCTATGTCTCGCATAGGAGAATGGCAAAAAGCGGCATTCTTCGTGAGTGAATGGACGCAATTTCAAGAGGATTATAATGAAAAATACAGTCAAGTTAAAGGGGAGGATGAAGTCGTATCTGCAGTCCTCCTTATATCTGGGATTTTTGCTTGCGGTTGTGGATGTTTTAGTCTATATGCTGGATTACCGCGCCGGGCTTGTGGTGACCGCTTTTTTAATTTTTTATTTTGCCATTGTACTGTCAATGATGTTCTATAATAAGCCGGTCATCATGAATGAGCTTATCAGTTTTGCGACGCAGTATGGCCAGATTCAGAGGCGGCTTTTGCGGGATCTTGAGTTGCCGCATGCCCTTTTAGATGATGCGGGGAAAATTATATGGACGAACATCGCGTTTGAGAAGCTTACTCATCAGGAGAAGGGCTATCGGAAGTCGGTTACCACCCTTTTCCCCACGATTACGAAGGACAACCTTCCGGGGCGGGATACGGAGGACGATATAGAGTGCCGGGTGGAATACGAGAACGGTAACTATGTTGCGAAGCTGAAAAAAATTTCTTTAAAGGAAATGGCGGAAAACAGTGATATCATAGAAGCGCAGGGCTATGACGGCTATCTGATCGCGCTGTATCTGTTTGACGAGACGGCGCTGCAGATCGCGTTAAAGGAAGTGGACGACCAGTCCCTCGCGGTGGCCCTTATTTATCTGGACAACTACGAGGAAGCGCTGGAGAGCGTGGAGGAGGTCAGACGTTCTCTGCTGATCGCGCTGATCGACAGAAAGGTAAACAAATACATTGCCGCGCTGGACGGTATCTGCAAAAAGCTGGAGAAGGACAAGTATCTGGTCATTATGCGCAAGGAGGCGGCGACTCACCTGCAGGAAAGCCGTTTTGATCTTTTGGATGATGTAAAGACTGTCAATATCGGCAATGAAATGGCCGTCACCATCAGTATCGGCATGGGCTTAAGCGGTTTGTCCTACGCGCAGAATTACGAGTTCGCGAGAAACGCCATAGACATTGCCTTGGGCCGCGGCGGCGATCAGGCGGTGGTGAAGGTGCCGGAGAATGTGATTTATTACGGCGGAAAGAGTCAGCAGGTTGAGAAGAGCACCCGTGTCAAGGCCAGAGTGAAGGCTCACGCCCTGCGCGAGATTATTTCAGTCAAGGACGAGGTCTATGTGATGGGCCACCGCATGGGCGATGTGGATAGTTTTGGTGCGTCCGTGGGGATCTATCGCATTGCGGAAGCGCTGGATAAAAAGGCGCACATTGTCCTGAACGATGTGACCTCTTCCATGCAGCCCATGGTGGAGATGTTCCGGGACAATGAAGACTATGCGGAGGACATGATTATCAACAGCCAGCTTGCGCTGGAGACGGTGGGCAACAATGCGGTGCTTGTGGTGGTGGACGTGAACAAGCCGAGCATTACGGAGTGCCCGGAGCTGTTGAAACGCTGTAAATCCATTGTGGTGCTGGATCACCACAGGCAGGGCACGGAAATCATTGAGAACGCGACGCTTTCCTATGTGGAGGCTTATGCGTCCTCGGCCTGCGAAATGGTTTCGGAGATTCTGCAGTACATCAGCGACGATCTGCGGCTTCGGTCGGAGGAAGCGGACTGCATGTACTCGGGCATTATGATAGACACCAACAATTTTATGACGAAGACAGGTGTCAGGACTTTCGAGGCGGCGGCATTCCTGCGCAGAAACGGTGCAGATGTGACACGCGTCAGGAAATTATTCCGTGACGATGCGGCGGAGTATAAGGCGAAGGCGGATGCGGTCAGCCAGGCGGAAATTTACAGGCGCTTTTATGCGATATCTGTCTGTACGGGCGAAGATGTTGCCAGTCCCACCGTGGTGGGGGCGCAGGCGGCCAACGAGCTGCTCAATATCAAGGGTATTCGGGCCAGCTTTATTTTGACAAAATATAATGGGATTATCTACATCAGCGCGCGCTCCATCGACGAGGTGAACGTGCAGGTTATTATGGAGAGAATGGGCGGCGGCGGCCATCTGAATATTGCCGGGGCGCAGCTTGAAAACGGCTCTATCGAGGAGGGCATTGAGAGCATCAAACGGACGTTGGATGCCATGATAGCGGAAGGGGAACTCAGCGCAGATTAAATGTATAAAAATGCAGATAAAGCGTGACAGAAAACAGCGCGGGCGGACATGCAGGGATGTGCCTGCCGCATTCGCGAAATGCAGGAAAGGAAACGAAAGATCATGCAGATTATATTACTGGAAGATGTGAAGACACTTGGAAGAAAAGGCGAGATTGTCAACGTCAGCGACGGCTATGCAAGAAATTTTGTGCTGCCGAAGAAGCTGGGCGTGGAGGCGAACGCAAAAAATAAAAATGACTTAAAGCTCCAGAAGGCCAACGCGGACAAAATGGCGAAAGAGCAGCTTGAGGCGGCGAAGGAGCTGGCCGGGGTGCTTGAGACAAAGGAAGTCACCCTGAAAATGAAATCCGGCGAGGGCGGCAGAGCTTTCGGCTCGGTTTCCTCGAAAGAAATCGCGCAGGCGGCGAAGGAACAGTGCGGCCTGGAATTAGATAAGAAAAAGATACAGCTCCCTGAGCCGATCAAGGCGCTGGGCGTTTATGAGGTGGCAGTAAAGTTGCACCCGAAGGTGACGGGGAAGCTCAAGGTAAAGGTAGAGGAAGCCTAATGCGAAAAGAAGTGCTAGCCGTTCATGCCAGAGGGCATTTCGCGGAGAACTTCTAAGTTTCGCATAGGAGAATGCCAAAATGCGGCATTCTCCGTGTGACTGGAGTTATGGAGGTCGGTTTTGGCAGAGGAAGCAATATTAAAAAGGGTACTGCCTCACAGCATGGAAGCGGAACAGTCCGTCGTCGGATCCATGATTATGGACAGGGAAGCTATTGTAGCGGCCTCGGAGATTGTGCTGGGGGAGGACTTTTACAACAAACAGTACGGTGTGCTGTTTGATACGATGGTGGAGCTGAACGACGAAGGGAAACCTGTGGATCTGGTGACTTTGCAGGATCGGCTGCGGGAAAAGGATGTGCCCCCGGAGGTCAGCAGCCCTGAATTTATCAGAGATCTGATTACGGCGGTGCCCACCTCAGCGAATGTAAAATATTACGCGGGTATTGTTGCTGACAAAGCGGTGCTCAGACGATTGATCCGCCTGAATGAAGAGATTGCCAACGATTGTTATGTGGGCAAGGAAAGCCTTGACACCATTCTGGAGGACACCGAGAAGCGGGTGTTCGATCTGGTGCAGCGGCGTGGTGCGGATGATTTCGTTCCCATTCGTCAGATCGTGATGAACGCCATGGAGAATATCGAGCGCGCTTCCCACAATAAGGGAAATGTGACGGGCGTGGCCACAGGCTTTCTGGATCTGGACTATAAGACTGCCGGTTTGCAGCCGTCAGACCTGATTCTGGTTGCGGCCAGACCTTCCATGGGAAAGACGGCTTTCGTCCTGAATGTAGCCGAATATGTAGCTTTCAAGCAGAATCAAACGGTGGCGATATTTAGTCTGGAAATGTCCAAGGAGCAGCTTGTGAACCGTCTGTTTTCCATGGAGTCCCATGTGGATTCCCAGCATCTGAGGACGGGCAATCTGTCGGACGCGGAGTGGGAGCAATTGATTGAGAGCGCGGCGCAGATCGGAAAGTCCAATCTCATCATAGACGATACGCCGGGCATCAGCATTTCGGAGCTGCGCTCTAAATGCCGTAAATATAAGCTGGAACACAATCTGGAAATGGTCATTATTGACTATCTGCAGTTAATGTCGGGGAGTGGGCGTTCCACGGATTCAAGACAGCAGGAAATTTCCGATATTTCCCGTTCTCTGAAAGCGCTTGCCAGAGAACTGCATGTGCCCGTGGTGGCGCTCTCGCAGCTTTCCCGTGCGGTGGAGCAGCGGCCCGACCACAGACCTATGCTCTCTGACCTGCGCGAGTCCGGAGCGATCGAGCAGGACGCCGACGTGGTGATGTTCATATACCGCGACGACTATTACAATAAAGATACAGAGAGGAAAGGTATTGCGGAGATCATCATCGCGAAGCAGAGAAACGGTCCGATCGGTACCGTAGAGCTGGTCTGGCTGCCGGATTATACCAAATTTGCGAATTTAGCTAAATAGTGATTAAACTTACAAAAGAGACGACCCATAACAGGGGCGTCTCTTTGTGCGTACAGGGGCATTTTCAGATTGTCCGCAAAAGAAAGGGAGGAGCATACATGAATGATACCGTTTACTATATCTCGGAGGCCTCGAAGAAGGTAGATGTGGAGCCGCATGTACTCCGCTATTGGGAGGACGAGTTGAAACTGCCGATTGAGCGCAACGAGATGGGACACCGTTGTTACAAGGAAAAGGATATTGAGACGATGCGCCGCATCAAGCAGCTCAAGGAGCAGGGGTTGCAGCTGAGGGCGATTCGTGTGGTGCTGCAGGGCGGCGGGCAGGGGCTGTACGGCACGATGTATCCGACGAACAAGCCTGCAGACAGTGGAGTGGAAATACAGGCAGCGGATGAAAAAGATGGTGATGAAACAAGACAGATGCCGGATGCAAAAGCGGCGGACGGTGGAACGGAGAAAAAGGGACAGGAACCGTTGAACGGCAGATCAGAGGAAGTCGATAGGAAAGCGCCAGAAAATTTATATGGAAAAAAGGAGAAGATAGAAGAAAAGCTGGAGGATATGGTTATGAAGAAAGCAAAGAAATATATGGTTACAATGTCAAAGGGAAAGGAGACGGTTCTGGAAATGCCGGAGGAAGGTCAGGAGTTGAAAGAGTACGAGGAGCCGTTAGATGAAGAGAAGGAGAAAAAGGCGAAGCGTCTGCAGTATCTTTTGCAGCATATGGTGACTGATGCGGTTAAAAGCGCCAATCAGGAAATGTGTACGGAAATTAAGGAAAGTATTTTAAAGGAGCTGGATTATCAGTTCCGGCAGCAGGAAGAACGGGACGAAGAGCGCAGAAAACTGGATGAGGAGCATTACCGTAAAATTGACGAAATGATAAGTCAAAGACGTCGTCCCGGAGAAAAGTTTGGCAGAGGCAAAAAGAAGGAGCCACTCCCCCAGAAATGAATACCCATCTCCGGGAGAAGGCCCCCTCAATCATTTGCGTAAATTTCCATTAGCCCTGAGAAATAGCGCCTGTCGGGCACGCGCCTGCGCAGGAGCCGCAGTCGATGCACTTAGCGGGATCGATCTCGAACTTACCGTCGCCCATGCTGATCGCGCCAACCGGGCACTGAGCCTCACAAGCCCCACAAGCTACACAAGAGTCGCTGATTACGAATGCCATGACCATATCCTCCTTATGTTATAAAAATAATTGACAGCATTAGCAAGTTGTCACTCTCTTATTTTAATATAAAAGGAACCAATATACAAGTAGAAAAATGTGTAATAGTTTAGCTTACAAAAATATAGGTTTTGTGCGGATATGTCTTGATTTTCGTGCCGACGCTGAGTAGAATAAAATTGGATAGAAATGCAGGACGGTTAAAAGACCTGTTTTGTAAAATACAGTATAGGATGAGAGTGCTATAATGAGTGGAATGAAAAAAAAGTCGTTACTTAGAAAAATGCGGAATAATATTTTGGTGCTTGGCGCCTTTATTCTGGTCGTTGTGTTCTGTACCATAGTTTTGCGCGAAACTCTTTGGAGCAACACCAACCAGATGGGCTTGGCTCTGGTAGAAAACTATACCTCGTCGGAGGAAAGCGGTATCCGAACCTGTGAAGCTATTCTGGAAATCAGCGTGAATTATATTGAGCAGAGAGAGAAGGAGGATATTTCAATCACAGAACTTCGAGAAGGGCTCTATCCCTTTATGGACGGACTTAACGAAGTATATGGTGAAGAAAATATCCAGATTTACGGCAAAGCCTTTGACGCCTCGGTGATCGTATCAAATGATCCGAAGCTTGGAGAGCTGTCCAAGTATAACTTTCTTGAGGCGGGATACTATCAGGAGGCCGTGGATGCGGGAGGAGAGGTCTATATTTCGCCGGTCTATATAGATTATGTGACAGAGCTGCCGGTGATCACCATGTGTAAAGTGATCCCTGCAACCGGCAGTTATCTTGCGATTGACCTGAAACTTTCTTTTTTTGATCTTGCGAATGAAAATCTGCTGTTGCCGGATGATTCTTCCTACTATCTGGTAGACGAGAACAAAAACCTGTTATATTACAAGTCTTGCTGGGATTATGAGCGAGACGAGTTTCAGGAATTGGTAAACAGTTATATAGAAAGCGCAAACTGCAATAATAGCAGCCATGTATTGGAAAACCTGACGCCGATGGACGGAATTGTCCGCAATGTTTATTTCCATCATTTAGATAATGGATGGACAGGGCTTCTAACCATACCGCGGGATAAGATCCTTTCCGGTTCTGATACGTTCTATTATATCTGCACCGTGTTGATTGTGCTGGGAGCCGCCGTTTTTCTCTTTCAGCTTGTCAGGGAATATGCCAATCAGAAATATAATCAGGCGCTTCAGGAAGAAAATGACAGAATGGCTGTGCAGACACGAATTTATCGAAATGCTATGGACAGCACGGCGCGCGCCTGTAGGGCAATTTATTATATTAATTTAAATGGGAATACATGCGATACGGTATATCCTTATAGCGAGAACGGATCTGCAAGAGAGGCTTTTGACGTCAGAGTTGAGAAGAGCATAAGAGAAGGTATTGTGTCGGAGGAGCACTCGGAGCTGGTTAAGGAATTTCTGGATGTGGACAATATCCGGAATCGGCTTTCCGAAAGAGATCATATTGAGCTGCAGTTTGAGAGAAAGAAAGCGGACACAGACGAATATGAATGGTGCTCTATTGCCATCACGGTTGCCGAGAAGGAGAATGGGGAGTTATCCACAATCACAATGGCAATCCGCTGCATTGAGGATATGATACGTCGTGAAGAGCAGCAGAAAGAGATGCTGGAGCAGGCGGTTGAGCGCGCCGAGGCAGCCAATCATGCCAAAAGTGATTTCCTTTCCCGGATGAGTCATGATATTCGTACACCCATGAATGCGATTCTGGGCATGACTTCCGTTGCGACCATGCATATCGACGAGAAGGAGCGTGTGCTGGATGCGCTTGAAAAGATTACGGTTTCAGGCAAGCATCTGCTCGGTCTGATCAATGAAGTGCTGGATATGAGCCGGATTGAGAGTGGCAAGGTAAGTTTGACGGAAAGCTCTTTCAATATCTCCGACACAATCGAGAGCCTTCTGACAGTTTTCCGCTCGCAGATGGATATCAAAGGCCTCGCACTGAAGGCGGGCATTGCCAAGCTGGATCACGAGAATGTAGTCGGGGACGAGCAGCATCTGCAGCAGATTTTTATGAATATTATGGGTAATGCGGTGAAATTCACACCCTCCGGCGGAATGATCAGCATTCATATCGAGGAGAAGTCCTCTCAATTCGACGGTTATGGCTGTTATGAGTTTACCTTTGAGGATACCGGTATCGGCATGGCCCCGGATTACATACAGAAAATTTTTGAGCCGTTTTCCCGCGCGGCGGATTCCCGGACGGGAAAGATCGAGGGCACAGGGCTCGGTATGTCGATTGCGGTTAACATTGCCCGTATGATGAAGGGCGATATCAAGGTGGAAAGCGAGCTGGGGAAAGGCTCCAAATTTACAGTTATAGTGTATTTGAAACTGGATGACCTGACTGCCTCTGATCTGGCGGTATATAATGGTCTGCCTGTGTTAGTGGTGGATGATGAACAGACGGCTTGTGAAAGCTCCTGTGAGATGCTTCAAAGCCTTGGTATGGAAGCCGAGTACGTGTTAAGCGGAGAAGCGGCTTTACAGCGTATTTCCGCAGAGGATGGGAAACGTTTTTCCGTGGTAATTCTTGATTGGAAAATGCCGGGCATGGACGGACTTGCGACGGCGAAAGGCATTCGTAAGATGGTTGGGGAGGATATTTACATTATTATTCAATCCGCATACGATTGGGCGGATATCGAGGCGGAGGCGCTTGATGCCGGTGTGAATGCTTTTATCGGGAAACCGTTGTTTAAATCCCGCTTAGTGCGAGTGCTCAGAGAGGCGCTGGGACTGGATCACGAGGAAAAGGTATCGCCGCTTGAAACATTCAGCCAAGAGGATTTTTCAGGCAGGCGGGTACTGCTCGTAGAGGATAATGAGATAAATATCGAGGTAGCCAAGGAGCTTCTCGGCATGGTGGGCATACAGGTGGAGATGGCAACGAACGGACAGTTGGCTGTGGACGCTGTAAAGGAGAAGGAGCCAGGGTATTTTGATTTGATCTTTATGGATATTCAGATGCCGGTTATGAACGGCTACGAGGCGGCAAAGGCGATCCGCGCTTCCGGACGTAAGGATATGGAAGAAATCCCTATTATAGCCATGACGGCGGATGCCTTTGCGGATGATATAAAGAGAGCGGAAGAAGCGGGAATGAACGGCCATATTTCCAAGCCCGTGGATATTGAGAGGCTGGAGGAAGCATTGAAGAAGTGGATCAAAAATTAAACTTCGCCCGAGTATAGGCGCTGCTTTGACGGCGTAGATAAAAGCAGAGCGATTCCTGTGCCATGATGGCAAAGAAAAAAGGACAGTGTCGGTTTTGACTCTGTCCTCTTTAATGCGCAGGCCCGCATATGGAAGTTTGCTGTTTCACAGTATGCGGGCCGCGCGGCGAGTAGGGAAAGATAGCTCTTCCCTACTCGATTGCACAAGCCTTTCAATTTATGATGCCTATATGCCCAGCTCCTCCCGGCGTTTGCGTATACCATCCAGAATGACCTTCTTTTTCTCGATCAACTTATCTTTGTCCATGGCTGGCACGCCTTTGAGCTTGTATTCCAGGCCCAGCTTCTCATACTTGGACTCGCCCATGGTGTGATAAGGAAGCGCGTCCAGCGCCTTCAGATTCGTGAACGCGCCGATAAAATAACCGAGCTGGTGCAAATACTTGTCGTCATCTGTAATACCCGGAACAATGACGTGGCGGATCCACATGTCCACATGTTTTTCGTTCAGGTATTCCGCAAATGCGAGAATGCCCTCGTTGGGCTGGGAGGTAAGCTCCTTGTGCTTCTCCGGATCAATGTGCTTGATGTCCAGCATCACCAGATCAGTCAATTCCATTAATCTGTCTAATTTCGCGAGCCATTCGGGGTTCGCGTTTTTCTTGTAGGCGATGCCCGAGGAGTCGATACAGGTGTGCACGTTGTTTTTCTTTGCGATGGTAAACAGGTCAATCAGAAAGTCCACCTGCATCAGCGGTTCTCCGCCTGTGACGGTGATACCGCCGCCGTGATAAAACGCTTCGTTTCTCTTATATTGTTCAAAAATATATTCCGGCTCCATCAGTGTGCCGCCGTTCATCTCCCACGTGTCAGGATTGTGGCAGTAGGCGCACCGCATCGGGCATCCCTGTACAAATACCACAAACCGGGTTCCCGGCCCGTCTACCGTACCAAAACTTTCTAAAGAATGGATTCGTCCCTGCATAGTCATGTCCTTCTGTAACTGTTCAGCTTCTTTGCAGTTACACCTTTCTCTTTTATATTATGCTTCTATTTTGTCAAATTTAGAAAGATTAACACCTAAAGATGTCAGTGTAATTTTCTATACTGAGTATCTGTCATACATGGACTGATAGACAGCCGAGCCTTTGTCTTCAATCGCTAGCATCCAGTTTTGCACCCTAGAAAACTCTGCAATGGAATCTCTGATAATATCCGCTGCGCTTGGCATATAATCATCAACCCTTCTATAATTAATTGTTTGCACTTTGTTTATGGGTTATTCGGTTCCATAAGATTACTTATATGATAGCATAGTCAGTGGAGAAAATCCAGAAAAAAGAAGCCCTGCGACATATCGCAAGGCTTCCTGCATTCTTTGACTCTGACGCGATTAGATGCTCTCGTGGAAAGTACGGGAGATTACGTCCGCCTGCTGTTCGGGTGTCAGCTTGATGAAGTTAACTGCATAGCCGGACACGCGGATGGTCAACTGAGGATAATTCTCAGGATGCTTCTGTGCATCCAGTAAGGTATCTCTGTTGAGCACGTTTACGTTGAGGTGATGACCGCCTTTTGTTGCATAGCCATCCAATAAGTTTACTAAGTTATCTACCTGAGCATTTGCTGTTGCCATTGTATTGTCCTCCTATATTGATATATTTTTCTGTATTGATCCATACACATTCGCAAACACGCTGCTTCGCAGCTTCCGCTTGCTTATTTACGGGCTTTCACCCGATGGATTTCTGCCAGTACATCCATCTGTCTGTTCTGCCATCAATCCGCATGACTCAATGCTTACTTAAAATCTTCCAACCCGTCCAACCCATCGTGGAGGGTGGGAACGCTGCAGGCCAGCGGGGTGCGTGAGCAATCCGTGCACCCCATGGTCTGCACATTTTTAGAGTTGTCGGCATTGGCGTCAACGTCCACGTTCACATGACCGACACCCTGCGCCATTCCGGAATCCATCATCTTGATAAAATCATCTATCATTTGTTTATCATCCATAATCAACAACTCCTTCTATTACATAATTATATTATGCTGAGCCTGCGAAGCAGTGCTCGCAATCGAGCTTGCTCGTGTGGTTAATTCCGCAGGAATTTACCACGGTTATTTGCTGAGGTCTACCTCGATATCGCCTGCGAATACCTGATCCTCTTTACCAAGTGCACCCGGGATGATGGTGAAGGTATTGGAGATACCATCCTGCGCATCGTTGAACGGAAGCTTGGATACAGAAGATAAGGAAGCAACTGCACCGTGGGTATCACGGCCGTGCATCGGGTTAGCGCCGGGAGCGAAAGGCTGGCCTTTCTTACGTCCGTCAGGTGTGTTACCGGTAGCCTTACCGTAGGTTACGTTGGAAGTAATGGTAAGGATAGAGGTTGTAGGAACACCGTTTCTATAGGTGTGATGTCTTCTGATCGCGGTCATAAACTTGTGAACGACCTCCTGAGCGATCTCATCTACGCGGTCATCGTCGTTACCATATTTCGGGAACTCACCGGTTGTCTTGAAGTCAACGATGATGCCGTCCTCATCTCTGATGGGCTCAACCTTCGCATACTTGATAGCGGAAAGGGAGTCAGCCACGATGGAGAGGCCTGCAACACCTGTTGCGAAATAACGCTTCACGTCTCTGTCATGAAGAGCCATCTCTGCTCTCTCATAGCAGTATTTGTCATGCATGTAGTGGATGATGTTCAGTGTATTTACATACACGTCAGCCTGCCACTCAAGCATGTCAATGAACTTATCCATAACATCGTCGTAATCCAGCACGTCGCCGGTAACAGGACGATACTTCGGACCAACCTGTTTCTTGGTAACTTCGTCGATACCGCCGTTCAATGCGTACAGCAGGCACTTGGCAACGTTAGCACGTGCGCCGAAGAACTGCATCTCCTTACCGATAACCATGGAAGATACGCAGCATGCGATACCGTAGTCGTCGCCGTGTGTCACTCTCATCAGATCGTCGTTCTCGTACTGGATGGAAGAGGTCTGGATGGACATCTTCGCACAGTACTTCTTCCAGCTTTCCGGAAGTCTGGTGGACCAGAGAACGGTCAGGTTCGGCTCGGGAGAAGAACCAAGGTTGGTCAGGGTGTGCAGATAACGGAAGCTCATCTTCGTTACCATGTGACGGCCGTCAACGCCGACACCGCCGAGGGACTCGGTTACCCATACCGGATCGCCTGCGAAAATCTGGTTGTACTCAGGTGTACGTGCGAACTTCACGCATCTTAACTTCATAATGAAGTGGTCAACGAACTCCTGAATCTGCTGCTCTGTGAAGGTGCCGTTAGCAAGGTCACGCTCTGCATATACATCAAGGAAAGTAGATGTACGTCCGAGGGACATTGCAGCGCCGTTCTGCTCTTTTACGGAGCAAAGGTAGCCAAAGTAAGTAGCCTGAATCGCTTCCTGTACGTTGGATGCGGGCTTGGAAATGTCGCAGCCGTAAGAAGCAGCCATTTCTTTCATCATCTTCAGGGCAACCATCTGCTCGGAAAGCTCCTCGCGGAGACGGATCACATCGTCGGTCATAACGCGGCCTGTGGAATCCTTCTGCGCCTGCTTGTCTTCAATCAGTCTGTCAATACCGTACAGAGCCACGCGTCTGTAGTCGCCGATGATACGGCCGCGGCCATAAGCATCCGGAAGACCCGTGATGATGTGGGAAGAACGGCATGCTCTCATCTCCTGATTGTAAGCGTCGAAGCAGCCTGCGTTGTGTGTCTTTCTGTGTGTGGAGAAGAACTCGCTGATCTCGGGATCTACTTCGTAGCCGTTGTCCGTGCAAGCCTTCTCTGCCATTCTGATACCGCCGTAAGGCTGTAAGGAACGCTTGAAGGGCTTATCTGTCTGGAAACCTACGATGGTCTCTTTGCTCTTGTCCAGATAACCGGGGCCGTGGGATGTGATGGTGGATACAACCTTGGTATCCATATCAAGTACGCCGCCTGCCTCACGCTCCTGTTTCTGCAGATCGAGCACCTGTGCCCAAAGATCCTTTGTGTTCTGTGTAGGCTCTGCCAGGAAGGACTCGTCACCGTCGTAAGGGTGATAGTTCCTCTGGATGAAATCGCGGACATTAACTTCTTTGTCCCATTTGCCGCCTACAAAATCTTTCCATTCTGGTCTCATTTTTGTACCAACCTCCTATTTTAAAATTTTTAATAAAGTAACTTTGAAATGGCCGCGCTCGGAATCATGCACAATCACGGTGCATCACTCTGAATCGGTAAGAATATTATATGCCAAGTGTCGAATCACAGTCAAGACGGCCTTTGTTCTTTTTCTCATACAAATGCCAAAAAAAGAATGAAAATTTTGTGAAATATGCAATAATGTGGATGTGACGTTTTTTCGTTCTTGACATTCCGTATGCTCTTCCATATAATTAGCACAAAGCATATACTTTCTATTGATAATAAATATTCGGAGCTGCATTATTTCTGCTTTTATTAGGGAAATTGAGATAGCGTAGATCATTCAGGGAGATTGCGCGGACATTCGGTTTTTGCTCCGAAATCATACGAGATCAGCGGTTTCTGCTGATTTTTCGGTCTGTAATTCAGAATTTCTATGCTTTTAAACCAACCAACACAATTTAAAAGCAGGAGATTCTGGGCGGCAGATGATCGGATGGTCGCAGCGGACAAATGTTGAATATGCAGGTCGGAGTGTGAAATGCCAAGTCCGGTATAGCCGGATTTCTCCTGCGGAACAGGAGGAAAACTATGGAAGTAAAGAAAACAAAGGATTGGGGCACATTCCCGAAGCTGAGAGAGGCAAAAAATCCGGCAGAAGCATCAGAGCCGGGAACGGTTAGGCGGGAGGAAGGATTCAGGATGATTAAGGGCGGAAAAGGCTACACAATCGCGGATATCGAAGCGCTGCCGGAGGGCGAACGTGCGGAGTTGATTGATGGGGAGATGTTTCGGATGGCTACGCCGACGTGGACGCATCAGGAAATGCAGATGGCGCTTAGTGCAAAGATCTGGAATTTTATTGTGGAGCATAAAGGCACATGCCGTGTGATACCTGCGCCCTTTGCCGTATATATTAAGAAAGACAAGCGCAACTATGTGGAACCTGACATTTCTGTCATCTGCGATGAGGAAAAGAAGAGTGAGAAGGGCTGTCAAGGCGCCCCTGATTGGGTGATTGAGATTGTATCACCCTCCAGCGTCAAAATGGATTATGAGCGGAAGGTGAAGCTGTACCGCGAGGCGGGCGTACGGGAATACTGGATTGTGGATGCAGAGAAGCAGACGGTGACGGTGTATGATTTTGAGCACAGCAGAGCGCCGCTCCAGACCGATATGTGTACAGGCGGTACATGCGCGGTGGCGATGGAGCAGTGGGACGAACCTGTACCGTATGCTTTTTCCGAGCGGATTAAGGCGGGGGTTTTTGAGGATTTGTATTTGAAGATTTTAGAGATGGGGATTTGATTTCCGGCGGGAGAAAGGGCACTTTTTTGAGCTGCGGCTGTTAACACAAAATGAAATAAGCAGCAACAACGAGCAGTTGTAGGACAGAAAGCAGCAAACAGCTTACGGAAAATGGATCATTAAGCAGGAGCAGCGCTATTTTCACGATGATACATATCCACCCGATAAATATGAAAATTAGTTTTGCTATATCACGCATACCGATGCTAATAAAAAATTCGAAAAAAACAAACAGAATACGATCAGTGCGGCCAAAACAAAAACGCTCACAAGTATCTTATCAAACATACTCCTGGGACTGATTATTGAGAATAATGATAGGATTACCACTATGCTAAATATAATAGAGCCAACAGAATAGCAAATAAAAAATACACCAGCCGACCGAAACACATCAAGCCATCCTCAACAGCAAAGCGGCGGAAGCCAACGCCCCCGCCGCTCTTCCATGCCTGTCGGCACGGTTTGCTATTTACTTTCTTCTTTTGACATTACGTGCCAGACTCTTCATTACCCGAATCAGGTGTTTCGGGAGTAGATGTAGTCTTCACGGTAACCTCTACCGTATTGCTTTCCACATTGTCAACCGTAACCTTCACAGTCAGCTTCGAGCTATTTCCTGCCTCATCGTTCGCTACGGTCAAAGTAGCCCTCAGCGGGTCGCTGCTATCTTTATCTATCTTGGTATCAGTATTATTGGTAGCGCCCTCCACCTGCCACTTTACTTTATCAGCAGTAATCTCTGTCATCGGCTTATTGTCGCTGCCTGTCACTATAGCCGTAAAGGTCACCGTTCCGCCTTGTTCTACCTCAACACTGCCGTCATCACCAGCGCCCTCGGCTGTAATCGCTACACTCGTCACCGTAGGCTCTTCCGGCTCGGGAGGTGTCACTTCTGCGGTACCGTTCCAGCTTCCGCCTGTTGCCGTAACCGTGGAGCTGCTGCCCACTGTGTCCACCGCATTGCCGGTTCTGGACTCTCTCACCGTGTAGTCATACGAAATACTTGTGAGCGTGCCCGCTGCCTCATCTGCAAGAACAGATGCAGAGTTGGTGCCTGACGCTGCAGGTGTGTATGTGGGTGTAAATTTGGTAACCGTGACAGTGTACTTATCTTTCTCAAAATCATCGACTACCTTCTGCAAAGCTGTCTGGAGCGCCCATCTGGTTGTGGGAACTGCAGTTTTCCCTTCGGCAACCTTTCCGTCCGCATCGGGAACTGCATATCCTGTAATCGCCGCTTTGAGTACGCTTACCAGAGTCTGTGCTGCCGCGCCTTTCTTCACTGTGATCTCAACGTCAGCAGTCTTGTCTGTTGCATCAGCCGCCTTTGTCACGTCTGTCAGGGTAACCTTGATCTTGTGGTCGCCCGCCACGGCTGTGTCCCCTGTTCCGCTGTCTGCAAACTTCGTGGGATCAGATGCCGCCACAGCAGTCACCTGAATGCCGGAAAGTGCAGGGATATCAATGTCATCAGCCGTTTTCTTAACCTCAGCTGCCGCAGCCGTTGCATTGTTGTAATTTGCGCTCGATACGCTAAAGTCTTTCAGTGCATTCTTCACAACTTGACGCACATAATTATTAAGAATTTCTTGGTTTTGAAAATCCCAGTATTTATAAGGCTTTGCAGAATATTGTATTGATTTTCTTCGCGTAATATTAATTTATATAAAGCGTAATTTCACCAACCAAGCCCGATTTGTCGCCAATTTGTTACTAATACGGAAATTGCGAATGTTATTGCATGATTATGCGGCTATACAAAAATTGACGGCAAACCGAAATATAACAGGCGGTATGAAACGGCAGGACGATAATGAAAGGTGCGTGTGATAAATCGCAGATTACGGAAAGTCCGCTTGACGGCGCGGGCACTTTCTTTTATAATCGTATCTGGTACAGGAAATGGATGTATAATTTATCGAAAGCTATCACAGAATGAAGAATGGAGGTATATAAAATGGCAGATATTACGAAGAACACAACAATCGGAGAGGCGCTCAGAATCAATCCGGATATCGCGCCCGTGTTGATGGAGATCGGGATGCACTGTCTCGGCTGTCCTTCCGCGCAGGGAGAAACACTGGAGGAGGCGGCTATGGTGCATGGCATCGACGCAGAGGATCTGATGGCGAAGATCGCAGCGGTATAAATGCGGCTGACGGAGATTGATAGGAGCGGCTTCAGGCCGCCGGATTTATAACAAAATAAAACCCGCGCTGTTTCCGTAAACTCGGCTGACAGTGCGGGCTTTATTTTATAAGGTATTTTTTAAATCTGCGCCAGTGTCTCCACTGCGCTGTCTTTAATTAACGGCTCAAAATGCTCTTCCAGATATGCCTTAGCGGAGTTCACGGTTTTTTCGGGTCTGCCGTACTCCGAAATCAGACTGCAGATGCGGTTAAAATCTGCGGGCTCCAGCTCTTCGGGAGTGATCAGCAGAAGATAGTTGCCGCCGGTCTCATCTTTATATAAGGTATTGTTTCCCCTGCAGGTGCCGATCACGCGGGCCAGTCGGCTCACTTCGCGCAGAGAGCGGAAGGAGAAGAGGCGGCTCGCCGCCTTCTCATGGGTGGGTTGGGCGGGCTGGGCGTTTCCCTTGGATGGAGTTTTGGGGGAGGGGGG
>VSNH01000066.1 GCA_009774215.1 Lachnospiraceae bacterium | reverse complement strand
CCTTTGTAGATATTATATCAGATATCGGGGCACAAATCAGTAAAATCAAGCGTTGTAGAATTAATCAGCAGACACTATTTACAATTATGTTTTTATTGCCGAAACTGGTAATATCCTATTTTATTTTTGGAAACATTCGAAAATTTCCAGATTTTGATTATTTTCATTGGCGTATAAAAATAACGCTTCCAAAAACTCTCCGGATGTGCCTCTTTTTCCTGTTTGTTGAGTTAAGTATAGGGGGTATACTTAGTATAAGGTCAAGAGGATAATGAATTAAAAATCGAAATCATCAAAATCCGCGCGCATACGGGACCGTCGTCTCTGCTTGCGCTTGATGCGGTTGTTTCTGCGCTTCGCTGTTCTCCTGTTAGTGATTAACGCCTGTATCATAAATATGGTAATAACAGCGGCGGCAGCAACCAAAATAATAACCAATACTTTTTTGATGTTGATGAAAATGGTATCCTGCGATTCCACATCCGTTTCCGACTCGGCTTCGGTCTTTTCCACGCTCACGTCCGTAGCAGTCATATTTGTGTCAAACTCATAGGAGGAAGCGTTGTCCGTGACAAGATTAAGGTACGCATTCCCTACATACATGCCGTGATAAGAATATTCGATTCCGGCCACACGGTTTTCATTTGACTGGCTGTAATCAATCTCCGAATCCAAGTCCTGAAAAGAGACGGTGTTCGGAATAATGACATAACTGTCGGTATCTATAGAAAGAATGGGCTTTGAACTGCCGAAAACATCATTTCCAATCTGCAAAAAGCCTGTAGACTCAATATTATATTTCTTTTCATTTTCTGAAATATTCAGCACTTGGAAATTGTGGAAACCGTAGTCAAACAGTTCCACCGTATCTGTAAACTGCTGTGGGGACTCCTCCTTGAATACAACGCAGACGAGACGCATACCGTTCTGCTCTGCACAGGTGACGAGAGTTTGTCTGGAATCGTTGGTATATCCTGTTTTGCCGCCCAAGATACCTTCGTAGGGGATTTCCCCATTAATTAACTGATGCTTATTATTTTTATAAAAGTCATCAGGCTGTGTGGCGGTGGCTTCAAAATGGTAGCGCGCGGTATTGCTTATTTTGCACAACATCTCATTGCGGAAGAATAAACTGGAAATTAATGCAAGGTCGTAAGCGCTGGTGTAATGCTGGTCATCATGAAGACCGTTTGGATTGGTAAAATGCGTGTCGGTACAGCCGATTTCCTGCGCGCGCTCATTCATCAACGACACAAAATCATCAATAGAGCCGGAGATATATTCTCCGGCAGCATTGGCGGCCTCATTGGCTGAGGCAACCATGATTCCGTAGAGACATTCTTCCAGCGAGACGGATTCGCCCTCATCCATGCCCATGTTGGAGCCGTCCGCAGGCACACTAAAAACCGCTTCATGACTGAAATCTACCATGTCATCCAGATTACCTTTCTCCATGGCAAGAAGCGCAGTCATAATTTTTGTGGTGCTGGCAGGGTAGAGACGTTCATGGATGTTTTTTGAGTAGAGAATCACGCCTGTATTGGCATCCATCAGGATGGCGGCTTGCGCGCTTACCTGTGGGCCAGCGGGCCAGTTATCAATTTCGTTCGATTGGATAGGGAGCGCTTTTCTTGCTTCGGCTTCTTCCTGCAGCTCCTCCAGGCTTGCAGCTTCCGCGGCGATCGTCAGGCCGTCAGAAAAGAAACTACAGAGAGCAAGAAAACCGACAAGAAACAGACTTACAGTCCGCCCGGGTTGAAAAAATCTTTTTTTATGAGATAAAAACATGCGGTAAAACCTTTCTATAGTAACAAATATATGATATTAACAATAAATTATGAGTCTGTCCTTACATATCATACACTATTTGAAAGAAAAACTGTAGTGTATTCACAAAAAATAAAAAATGAGTTAAAATATATCCAGTGCAGATTTGCGAGTATCTAAAAGAGTAAAAGAGAACGACGAAAAATCAAGGTAAGAGTATGAGACTACGAAATGTGACAGGGTCAAGGGAAGTGATTGCGGCCTGTGATTATGTGATACATAATGAGCGGGAATGCCGGGGAAAATGGAAGGAAATTTTCGGAAACGATCACCCCATCCGCATAGAGATCGGCATGGGAAAAGGTCGTTTTATCATGGATTTGGCAAGACAGAATCCCGATATTAATTATATAGGAATAGAAAAATATTCCAGCGTGCTAATCAGAGGGATACAGAAATTGGAAGCTGATCCTTTGCCAAACCTTTATTTTATTCGGATGGAGGCGGAGGAAATTACAACCGTTTTTGCCGAGGGAGAGGTAGACCGCATCTATTTAAATTTTTCTGATCCCTGGCCGAAGGACAGACATGCGAAACGCAGACTTCCATCTCGTGAATTTTTGAGGCGGTATGATGAGATACTAATACCGGACGGAGTGATCGAGTTTAAGACGGACAACCACGATCTGTTTCAGTTTGCCTTGGAGGAGCTGGAGCCGGCGGGGTGGAAAATCCTGCAGATGACGGAGGATCTTCATCACAATGCGAAGATGATGGAAGGAAACGTTATGACAGAATATGAGGAGCGGTTCTCCTCAAAAGGGAACCCGATCTGTAAATATGTGATTGCGAGAGAAAAATGCCAAAGGACAGAGGCGGTAAAGGAATGCAGCATATAGGTTGAGAGTGATTAAAGATAAAAATATAGAAAGACAATGATTAAGGAGGAAGATCACATGGAGTACAAATTTACGAGTGAAAATTTTGAGAGAGAGGTATTAAATGCAGAAGTCCCCGTGTTGGTGGATTTTTACGCAGACTGGTGCGGACCCTGTAAGATGATGGCGCCGGTGATTGCACAGCTTGCAGAGAAATACGATGGCAAGGTAAAAATCGGAAAGTGCAATATAGACGAGGAGGACGGGCTTGCCAGAATGTATCGTGTTATGAACATTCCCAATATGAAGATTTTCGTGAAAGGTGAGGCTGTGGGGAATATCGTAGGCGCCGTAGGACAGGACGAGCTGGAAGCGGAACTGGCAAAAGTGCTGTAAAGTCAAATACCTCGCAACAAGCTGACTGGGTATTTGACTCTCGCGGCAGTCGCCAAATGCCTGCAAGCAGTCACTTGGCTCATTGCTTGCGGAAATAAATGTGCTGCAAAACTTTTCATGTGTTTTGCAGCACGTATTTTTTAAAACAGACTGTAGGGTCTGCGTATATCATATGATAAAAAGAGCAATGATAGTAATCAGAAAAGCCGCCATAAAGAACATTGCAACGTAAGCAATCCTGCGTTTTACGGGTTATATGGGCGTATTGCTTCTCCTATTCTCATAATCCGTAAACTGAGCGCTGAAAGCGGCGTTACGCATCGGGTTACGGTTAGGATTGAATGTGCCAAAAGCTCCCATATTATTTGTCCTCTCTATTATACAGGAATTTCAAAACAATCGGTGTTGCGATAGAGGAGAACAAAATCAGCAGAATCACAGCCATAAAATAGTCCGCCGTCAAAAGGTCTGCCGCCAGTCCCTTCTGTGCCACAATCAGCGCCACTTCTCCGCGTGTCATCATGCCGACACCGATTTTTAAGGAATCGGAAAAGGTATAGCGGCAGAGCTTGGCGGCAAGACCGCAGCCGATGATTTTGGCAAGCAATGCAACAACCACGAAACAGATACAGAAGATAAACAACGTGGAGTCCATCGCGTCGAAGTTGGTTTTCAGACCGATACTGGCAAAAAACAGAGGACCAAACAGCATGTAGGAGCTCACGTCCACTTTCCGCTCTATGTAGGTATTGTCGCTCAAATTACAGAGCACAATGCCGGCGATGTACGCACCCGTGATATCCGCGATGCCGAAATACTTTTCCGCCACATAGGAAAGTCCGAAACAGAAAGCCATGGCGACAATGGGAATACGCCTCGTGTGTGGATAACGTTTATCCAAAGCCAGAAAGACTTTAAATACAATAAAGCCGCCTACCACTGCGACAACAAAGAAGATAATGGTCTTTAAAATGACCATGCCGGGATGAGAATCCGGGGACTTAAATCCGATCACAAAAGTAAGTACGATAATGCCGATGACATCATCTATGATGGCGGCGCTGACAATCGTTGTGCCTACTTTACTTTTGATTTTACCTAATTCCTGTAAAGCGGCTACGGTAATGCTCACACTGGTGGCGGTCATAATCGTGCCGATGAAAACTGCCTTGAAAAATTCTTCGCTGCCCCAAGGCGCGACGCCATAAAAGCCCATGTACAAGAGCGCGCCCAGCACCAGCGGTACAAACACGCCCGCGCAGGCAATCAGGAAAGCGATCGGTCCTGTTTTAACCAGCTCTTTTAAATCCGTTTCCAGTCCTACCTCAAACATCAGAAGGACAACGCCGATTTCCGCCATCTGTGTGATAAAATCCGAAGGTTCCACCAAGCCCAGCACACAGGGACCGATTAAAAGTCCTGCTACAATCTGTCCTACAACCTGAGGCGCCTTACATTTTCTAGCCATTACGGCGAAAAATTTTGCGGCGAAAATAATAATCGCCAAGTCTCTTAATACTTCATAAGCTTCCATAACAAACCTCCCCACAAAAATCCGCTACATAAGAATACACCTTTTATGAGGAAAAAACAAGAGATATGAAGAGCGCTTGCAAACATTTTAAGGAAAAATGGAAAAATCATTTGATGAAAAAGAAATACCGGCGCCTGTGTTCGGACGCGTGGCGCAGCGGGCGCCGTCTATTATAAATACCAGCAAAAGGAAAAGGCAGACGGCTTTCCGCCAGCCTGGAGTGATTCGCTCAAATAGTTTTTCATAGAAGGGCAGAAACAGACAGACCAAAGCCGTTCCGCCAAGGCCGAAAACGACCGCTCCCAGAAGACAGACCCGTCCGTTTATATTTAGAAAATGACTGCTGTAATTCCACCAGCGGATGCCCCACTTATGTTCGAGAAAATAGCTGGTCAGATATTCCAGAACTGTGCAGACGGACAGGGACAGCGAAAATACAAGAAACGGTCTTTTTTTCAGGCGGGAAAGCAGCATACAGAGCAAAATCCCGCCGGTTCCGTAAATTGGAAGGTACGGTCCCTCATATACGCCGCGGTTGATGAAGGCGTGCTCCGTAAAAAAGAACAGCAGCACTTCCCAGAACCAGCCTGCAAAGGCAGTAATGAAAAAGAGAAGAACATAAAAATAAAAGCGGTCGGCTGGGTTTGTTTTCATGTTCTCAGAATGTCCGATTCCTGGGAGATTATTCAGAAGTTATTTTGTCGCGAATATTTTTACTAATCATCTTCATTATTAATCTTAGCAAGGTGTTCTTTTAACACCAGATTGAGAGATTGGCTAAATGTCGAAAAAAAACACCAGGCTTTCAGCAAGTCCAGTGTTTTTTGATAGTCGAAGCGACAGGATTTGAACCTGCGACCTCTGCGTCCCGAACGCAGCGCTCTACCAAACTGAGCCACGCTTCGCTTTGTGAACAACTATGATAATACAACATTACTTAGGGTATTGTCAATAATTCTGAGAGAATAATTTTGTTTCATTTTCCCATCGGCAGTCGTTTATGTTATGATACATTATATATCATTCACTTTTTCTCTGCGGGTAGCGAAATCAGAGCCAATTATTTGCAGCAGACTACGCTATAAAGGAAGATTAGATTTCAGGGAGAGACTGGCCGGTGGACAGACACGCGCTCAAAATTCCATGTAATGTCATGCCGTTTATATGCGAGACCGATTATAGTGTCTCGCTTGGGACAATGATCCATGCGGATCGGGTTGCACCGTTTCATGTGGCGATTTATCTGCTTAGAGGTTCCATGGAAATCATAGAAGACGGCGATCGCTATGAGCTTTTGCCGCACCGGCTCTTTTTCTTGAAAAGCGGAGTACATCATTGGGGAGAGAAGCCTTTCGAGGAAGGCTCCGCCTGGTATTATGCGCATTTTTACTGTAAGGAGCCGGACACCGGGATGGAAGAACTTCCGAGAAATGTGTATTACGATACGAAAGTCTGCTTAAATCCGCAGGACAATGAAAAATATATTGCGCTTCCGAAGATGACGGACTGTGAACGGATGGGGCAGATACAGAAAAATTTTGAGAAGATGATCGAGGCCCATGTACACGGAAACATTCCACAGGCTTCAGTCAGACTGTGGCAGATTTTTCTGGAATGCGCAAAGAACGCGCCGGGGGATTCCGTGGAAAACGGTTATGTCAAGAAATTGCGGGAATTTATTCAGACGCATTACACGAAAAGTTTTGATGCAAAAGAGGTCGAAACGGTCTGCGGTCTTTCCTATAAATATGCAGGGACACTATTTAAGGAAGAAACGGGACAGACGATCCGTGAATATCAGCGGACGTTGCGTTTACGGAAAGCGAAGCAGTTGTTGAAGGAGACGGATAAACCGATCGCAGATATTGCCCGGCTCACAGGTTTTTCGGATGTGTTTTATTTCAGTAAGGTTTTTTGCGCGGAGCAGGGCTGTCCGCCCAGCGAGTACCGCAGGACATATATACCGGGAATCTGACGATGATTCGTGACGTAAAAGCGATGGGAGATAGGGTGGCTTGTGCCTGTATACTGTCTGCCATGAGTTTGTCATGCGAGGAAATGGGGAAAGATTGAATGGAGACCAGTTATGAAAACTGTACAGAAGATTGAATTTCATACAGGGAGCAAGGAAGAAAGGCTTCCCGGTTTCACGGATGAATTTCCTTATATTGCGACCAGAGTCGAACTGGATAAATATACAGGGCGTTTTGTGCCGTGGCACTGGCACAGGGCGGTGGAAATCTTTTATATGGAGAGTGGCAGTCTGGAATATCATACGCCCCACGGAAAGATAGCGTTTCCCGCCGGAAGCGGCGGCATGGTAAATGCGAATGTGCTCCATATGACGAAAGTGTTGTCACGGACAGAAAGGAACATACAGTTTCTCCATATTTTTGATGCATCTCTGCTTGGCGGAGAGCAGGGGAGCAGAATAGAAAGGCAGTATATTGTTCCTATTGTGACGGCGCCACAAATAGAGATTATCCCTGTTTTTCCGGGAAATGCGCAGCAGGATTGTATTTTGGGACGCATTTTGGAAGCATTACGTCTGCCAAATGACAAATTTGGGTATGAGATGAAACTGCGGGAGGCTCTGTCGGAAATATGGTTGATGCTCTTTGAGCTGTCCCGTCCTATGTTGGATCGGGGAGGGGAAACTAACAGGAATAATGATAAGATTAAGCTGATGATGATCTATATTCACGAGCATTATCCGGAAAAGATATCCATTCGGGATCTGGCGGCAGCGGCGTATCTCAGCGAGCGGGAATGCTTCCGGGTGTTTCACGATTATCTGCATATGACGCCTGTGGAATATATCAAAAGCTACCGCCTGCAGAAAGCCAGCCAAATGCTGGAAAAAGGGCAGGAGCCGATTACAGAGATCAGTCATGCCTGCGGTCTGGGGAGCAGCAGCTATTTTGGAAAGGTTTTTCGGGACTACGCGGGCTGTACGCCTCTGGAATATCGGAGAAAATGGCAGGATAGTGATATATAGAGGCAGAAATTAAATATTTTTTACCATTTGGACTGCATTATAATGATACTCGTAAAGACAACATACTTTTACGGAGGAGGTTCCATATGGTAAAATTAAACATCTTAGACATGAAAAACTTTCTGAATACGGTAAACGCCTGCACAGGGAAAGTGAATGTGCTTTGTCCGGACGGGAAAAAGGTAAATATCTGCAGGGAAGAAGGAGTGCAGAACAGCCTGTGGCAACAGTTTTTTAGAAACAAAAATAGTCTGCGGATCATTCTGGACATTGGTAATCCGAAAGATTACATGAGTATTGTTTCATATTATGTGGGGGACTGCTGATATGTATTACGAGAAGAGTGACTTTCTGGAAACCGCGGACAGCGGTACATTAAAATTGATTGCCCGTGCAAGGGAACTGACACGGGAGTATTATCTTTCGGATTATGAAGATACGGAAAAGAGAGAAGCTATTTTGCGAGAGCTTCTGGGCGGCATGGGAGAAAATGTGGAAATTGACACGCCGTTTCACTGTGACCACGGAAACAATATCTTTCTGGGAAACGATGTGATCATCGGGATCAACTGCACTTTTGTAGACAACGCCGAAATCCGCATAGGTAACAGGGTATTGATTGCATCTAACGTGCAGTTTTACACAAGCTCGCACCCGGTTTTGCCCAAGGAGCGTCTGGTGCCGGACTGGAAAGAAAAAGGAACGACATTTTTCAGAACGTATGCGCGTCCGATAGAAATAAAGGACAACGTCTGGATCGGCGGCGGCAGTATCATTCTGCCGGGCGTGACGGTCGGGGAAAACAGTGTGATCGGGGCGGGAAGCGTTGTGACCCGCTCGATTCCTGCAAATTGTGTGGCGGTGGGAAATCCCTGCAGAGTTATTCGTACATTTGAGGAGGAGGAAATTCAGGTATGAGTCTGGAAAACATTAAAATTATTTTTTTTGATATCGACGGCACGCTGATTGATATTCATAGCAGAAAGATATCGAAAAGAACACTGGAGACACTGATCAGGCTGAAAGAGCGAAATTTTATTCTTTGTCTTTCGACAGGAAGGGCACCGCTGACAGTGCCTCGTTTTGAGGGATGGGAGCCGGATGTGTATCTCACTTTTAACGGCTCATACTGTTATAACAGGCAGCAGTTGATCTATAAAAATCCTATTTCCACCGAAGATGCAAAATTGATTGTAAAAAACGCCGCCTCGATCAACAGACCTGTATCGGCTGCCACGCCGAAAAGACTGGCGGCGAACGGAAAAGATGATGACTTAGTGAGGTATTTTGCTCTTGCCAAGCTGGATGTGGATGTATCCAATGATTTTGATAAGATGATAGAAAATGATGAGATATACCAGATTATGTCGGGAGGGCTTGAGAGAGAGTATCCGGCGTTTTTGCGGGATGTAAAAAACGCGAAGATAGCGGCGTGGTGGGACCGGGCGGTGGATATTATCCCGGCGGACAGTGGTAAAGGGGTCGGGATTAAGCATGTGTTGGCGCATTATCATCTGAAAAAGGAGGAGGCGCTTGCCTTTGGTGACGGCAATAACGACATTGAAATGCTGCAGGCGGTAGGCACGGGCGTTGCCATGGAGAACGGATCGGATGAGCTGAAGGCGGTGGCGGACGATATATGCGGACACGCGGCGGATGACGGGGTCTATCACTACTGCGTGAAGCACGGGCTGATCGCGGAAATTGAGTGAGAAAGTGTGCGGTAAGCTTATTATAGGGAGTATCACTGCTTTAAAAAAGAACCTCTGGCATGCGGCTGCATAACAGGGGTTCTTTGACAGTCTGACGGGAGGCTTCTAAGTTCCCGCGTCTACCATGTAAGTCATGAAATTGTAGCTGTCCTGCGCGTCCGGCTGTACGCCCTCGGAATACAGAAGCAGAAAATAATACAAATAAAGCCGAAAATAATCCATTTTAATGCCGTATATTTCAGAATATAATACATATTAGAGAGAGCGGGCAGACTGTAAAAAGATGGAGAGTATGTCTGCACATTTGGGAGACGGACGATAAAACGGAGGGTTAAGCGATGGGCGATTTAAAGTTAGTCAGGGATTTTACGGTGGGGGAAGGGTTTTTTGGCAGATATGAAAAGCTGGTGAAGGATGTGGTGCTTCCTTATCAGGAGCGGGCCTTAAACGATCAGATTGAGGGGGCGGAGAAGAGCCATTGTATCGAAAATTTCCGTATGGCGGCGAAGAAGCTGAAAACCGGGAGTTGTGACGGTGAGTTTTACGGCATGGTATTTCAGGACAGCGATGTGGCGAAATGGCTGGAAGGCGCGGCTTACTCTCTGGCGCAGAATCCCGATGAGGAGTTGGAGAAACGGTGTGATGAGATCATTGATCTGATCGGGGAGGCGCAGCAGAAGGACGGTTATCTCAACACCTATTTTACGGTGAAGGAGCCGGAAAAGCGATGGACGAATCTTCACGAGGCGCACGAGCTCTACTGTGCGGGGCACATGATCGAGGCGGCGGTGGCATACGCGGAGTGTACGGGGAAGGCGCGGCTTCTGGAGATTATGTGTGGTATGGCGGATCACATTTACCGTCATTTTATCGAGGAGGGGGCGGAAGGTTATCCCGGGCACCCGGAAATCGAGCTTGCGTTGATGCGGCTGTACCGCAGCACGAAAGAGGAAAAGTATAAGGAGCTGGCGATGCACTTTATCAATGTGCGCGGCGTTGACCCCAATTATTATAAGAAGGAGATGGAGAAAAATCCCTGGCGTGTCTGGGGAAACAATCCCGATGACAAGGAATATGCCCAGAATTATGCGCCGGTGCGGCAGCAGGACAAGGCGGTGGGACATGCCGTCCGGGCGGTATACCTTTACACAGGTATGGCGGACGCGGCGATGGAGACGGGCGATAGGGAACTTGCAAACGCCTGCAAAACGCTGTGGAACAACATCGCCCAGCACAGGATGTACGTGACGGGAGCCATTGGTTCCGCCTATGAGGGAGAAGCTTTCACAAAGGACGATCATCTGCCAAACGATACGGCCTATGCAGAGACGTGCGCGGCCATCGGGCTGATCTTTTTCTCCAATAAAATGCTGTATCTGGAGCATAACGGCAAGTATACGGACGTGATGGAGCGGGCATTGTATAATTGTGTGCTGGCGGGGATGCAGCTTGACGGGACGAAATTCTTCTATGTGAATCCGCTGGAGGTGCTGCCGGGCATTTCCGGGGAGGCGCAGACCCACAAACATGCGCTGCCCGTCAGACCGAAGTGGTTTGCCTGCGCCTGCTGCCCGCCCAATGTGGCAAGGCTCTTGGGCTCCGTGGCGGAGTATGCGTGGCATGTGATACCGGGCACTTTGTTCTCTAACCTGTTTATCGCGGGCACGCTGGATGTGAGCGACCGCTTCGGCGGCAAGGTGGTTTTGCAGACCAACTATCCGTATGACAGTACAGTGGAGTACCGCTTTGTGCCGAAGGAGGGCAAAGACAGCATGGAGGTGCCTTTGGCAGTCCGTATGCCCGCATGGAGCAGACAGACAAAAATTCTGCTGAACGGAAAAGAGACAGACTGTGAAATCAAGGACGGGTACGCCTATCTGAGAGGGGAATACACGGCGGATGACGTGATTACGGTGGAGATTGACTTGACGGTAAGGCGTGTGTACACAAGCAATCGGGTTTCCGCGAATACAGGTAGGGTGGCGTTGCAGCGCGGACCGCTGATTTACTGTGCCGAAGGTGTGGATAATGAAAATGATATCCTTTCTGTAAGTTTGAAAAAGGACGGGGAAGTGACGGTCAGCGAATATCTGCCGGATGAACTGTACGGCATTCAGAAGCTTTATGCGGACGGGTACAGAGAGACGGTGAACGAAGAGCTTTACAGCTTTGAAAGACAGGAGAAGGAGCCGTGCCGGGTGACGCTGGTGCCCTATTATACCTGGGGCAACCGGGGACTGAACCAGATGCGGGTATGGATTCCGGAGAATGTTTAAAGCATAGCATGTTCCGCGTGGATTTTCGCTTTCGCAGGGGTGAAGTCAGGAAGATAGTAAAAAAATTACCCCAAATAAAGTATAAAAAGGGAATTGTATCCGGGAGAGTTTCCCGTTATACTTACCTTAATATGGAATAATAGCGAACAGGCGGTATGGTAACTATTCAGCCCCTGGCTTCATAGTTACTGAATCCGGTCTATTCCAATGTTGCCTTCGGCAAAGAGACCGGATTCTTCTCAACCTGTATATGTTCTTACGGACTTTGCAGCAAGTGCAAAGTCCTGCCGGAATAGTTACGTGGTATGTCTATATAGATATACCGCCACTTTTAGGAGGTTATCGCGACATGTTAAAAAAGGATGAAAAGAAGGATGAAAAAAAGAGAGAGAAAGAAATTGACAAGCTGGTAAAGAAGCTGACGCTGGATGAAAAGATTGCCATGGTTCACGGGGCTTCCCTTTTCCGCTCCGGCGCGGTGGAGCGGCTGGGGATTCCCGCCATTGAAACTTCGGACGGCCCCATGGGCGTGCGCGCGGAGTTTATGGATGACAGATGGATTCCCTCGGGCAATCAGGATGACATGGTGTCCTATCTTCCAAGCAACAGCGCGCTTGCTTCGTCCTGGAATCCGACGCTTGCCCGGAAAATGGGATATGTGCTCGGCATGGAAGCAAGAGGGCGCGGCAAGGATGTGATTCTGGCGCCGGGCATCAATATCAAGAGAGATCCCCGCTGCGGCAGGAATTTTGAGTACATGAGCGAGGATCCTGCACTTACGGCGGCGATGGCAGTGCCTTTTATACAGGGCGTACAGGAAAATGATGTGGCGGCCTGTGTCAAGCATTTCGCAGCGAACGTGCAGGAGACGGGTCGACTGGTTGTGGATGAGACGATCGATGAGCGGACTCTTTATGAGCTTTATCTGCCCGCCTTCAAAGCAGCGGTGCAGGAGGGCGGCGCTTACTCTATTATGGGCGCTTATAATAAGATAAACGGCGAGCACTGCTGTGAGAGCAAAACGCTGCTTGACCATATTTTGCGTGAAGAGTGGGGTTTTGACGGCGCGGTCATCAGCGATTGGGGCGGCGTACATAACACGAAGGAGGCGGCGGCGTGCTCTATGGATTTAGAAATGTCCGTTTTTCCTGATTTTGACGAGTATAAGCTGGCAAATCCCCTAAAGGAATTGATTGAAAAGGGGGAAGTTTCCGAGGATGCGGTGGATGCCAAGGTGAGAAACCTGCTGCACATGATGTACCGGTTGAAAATGATTGGTTCGAAAAAGGACAGTCGAGAGAAGGGCGCGTACAATGCGCCGACCAGCCGGGAGACAATCCTGCGCACGGCGGAAGAGTCTGCAGTATTGTTAAAAAATGAGAATTACATCCTGCCGCTGGATGAGAAAAAGGTGAAAAAACTCGCGGTGATCGGTGCAAACGCAGCCAAAGTGCACTCCGACGGCGGCGGCAGCGCGGAAATCAAAGCGCTCTATGAGATTTGTCCGCTGGCGGGCCTGAAAATGTATCTGGGTGGCAACACAGAGGTAGTGTACGCGCCGGGTTATTATGTACCCGCGAAGCCGAAAACTTTTGAGGTGAACTGGCAGGCGACGAGTCTGGACGATTTGAAAGATACGACGGTAGGACAGGTGACCAGAGATGAGACGGGGGAAGGGCATATCAAGGGCGAGCAGGAAAGGCTTGCGCAGATAGAGCGGGACAAGGCGGAGATTCACGAGAAGAATCCGGCGCTTTTCCGGCAGGCGCTCGAGCTGGCAAAGGATGCCGACGCAGTGATTTTTGTGGGCGGTTTGAATCACGATTATGACAGCGAGGGCTTTGACAGATCTGATTTGAAGCTGCCTTACGAACAGGATCTTTTAATTGAAGAACTCTTAAAAGTCAGGAAGGACACGATCGTTACCTTTGTGGGCGGTTCGCCGGTAGAGATGCCTTGGCGGGAGCAGGCGCAGGCAATTCTGTGGACTTATTATGCGGGTATGGAGACGGGAAACGCGTTTGCGAAAATTATTTTCGGAGAAGTGAACCCTTCCGGAAAACTGGCGGAAACGTTTCCTGACAAATATGAGGACTGTGTGACCGCGAAGAACGGGCAGTTCGGCGTGTGGGATAAGATAACGCTGGAGGAAGGGCTGTATTGCGGTTACCGCTATTTTGACAGGCAGCGGATCAAACCTGCGTTCTGCTTCGGGCACGGCTTGTCTTATACGAATTTTGAGTACAGCGGTCTCACTTTAAAGGCGGAGAAAGGAAAGGATGTTAAATTGACTTTCACGGTCAAAAACGTTGGAAAGCGGGCGGGCGCAGAGATCGTGCAGATTTATATCGCACCCATTGCAGCGCAGGTGGACAGGCCGGATAAGGAGTTAAAGACATTCGCCAAGGTGGAACTTAGCGCGGGGCGTTCGAAAAAAGTTTCCCTGACTTTAAAACAGGAGGACTTTATGTATTTTGACGCGCAGTTACACAAATTTATCGCGGATGCGGGCGATTACGAAATTCTGGTGGGCGCATCCTGCGAGGATATCAGACTGCGGGGCATCGCGACGCTTAACTGACGCGGAAAGTAACAGCCATAAACAGAAAAACATACAGGGAACGCTGCATAACATTTCATTCTGGTGTACATGCTTATTCTATGACAATGGATCTCGGAATGCTTCCGACGGAAATTGTTCGGGCCGGTTGAAGATAAACTTAGAAATTTTATTTTCAACCGGCAAGTATGATACCGGAAAGGGATGAAAAAAATGGACTATAATACGTTACCTGTCGGCCTCGGGCTGGCATTTGCGACCAATCGTGCGGCCATGGATCGTTTTGTGGATATGACTGACGACGAGAAGAAGGAGTTTGTGGAGAGAAGCCGGGGGATCATGTCCAAAAAGGAGATGGACAGTCTGGTAAGTTCTCTTACGGAGGACGAGGAGCCGGATCTCCATCTTGAAGACGTGAATCAGATTTTTAAAGGGCCAAGTATCGGATAACCGGCGGCCCGGATGCGAAAAGCAACTAAGGAGTTTCCCATGCAGATACAGCTGCCCGAAAAAGTGCATAAAATCATAGACACGCTGGAAGAAGCGGGGTTTGAGGCGTACGCGGTGGGCGGCTGTGTCCGGGATTCCATACTCGGCAGAGAGCCTGATGACTGGGATATTACCACCTCGGCAAAGCCGGAGGAAATGAAGCGGCTCTTCCCGAGAACCGTAGATACGGGGATTAAGCACGGAACGGTCACGGTTCTTCTGGGAGGGGAAGGCTTTGAGGTGACTACCTATCGGATTGACGGTACATATGAGGATGGCAGGCATCCAAGCGAAGTGACCTTTACTTCCAATTTGAAGGAGGATTTGCTGCGGCGTGATTTTACCATCAACGCGATGGCCTACAATGAAAGAAGCGGTCTGGTGGATCTTTACGGCGGCCTGGCAGACATAGATAAGCAGGTGATCCGCTGTGTGGGGGACGCTGTGGAGCGGTTTGAGGAGGATGCCCTGCGTATGCTGCGGGCGGTGCGTTTTTCCGCCCAGCTTGGGTATCGGATTGACGAGGTAACGGGGGAGGCAGTAAAGGCGCTCGCCCCGAATTTACAAAAAATCAGCGCGGAGCGGATCCGGGTGGAGCTGGTGAAGCTGGTGACCTCACCCCATCCGGATTATCTGCGAACTGCCTACGAGCTTGGTATTACGGCGCAGGTTCTGCCGGAGTTTGATCTCTGTATGGAGACGCCCCAGAGACACAGGCACCACTGCTATGATGTGGGAGAACATATTTTGCATTCCATGCTCGGCGTGGAGCCGGACAAGGTGCTGCGGCTTGGTATGCTCTTTCATGATATCGGCAAGCCCCAGACTTTGACCGTTGATCCGGATGGGACAACCCACAATAAAAGGCATCCCCTTGAAGGGGAGAAAATAACCAGAAAGGTGATGCGGCGTTTAAAATTTGACAACGATACCACGGATAAAGTGACAAAACTGGTTCTATACCACGATTACGATATCGCGCCCACAGAGGCGGGTGTAAGGCGGGCGGTCAATCGGATCGGGGAAGATATTTTTCCCATGATATTTACGGTGCGGCGGGCGGATATTGCCGCGCAGAGCGATTACATGCGGGAGGAAAAGCTGGCAAAAGTCGCTTACATAGAAAAGCTGTACAGGGAAGTTCTGGCCCGCAGGGATGCGGTTACCCTGAAAGATCTGGCGATTTCGGGAAATGACCTGATTGCCGGGGGGATGCCGCCGGGCAGGCAGATTGGGGAAACCCTTTCCGCGCTTTTAGAGAGGGTGCTTGACGACCCGTCCCTCAATACAAGAGAGATTCTTCTCAAACTGTACAAAGAAGTGTAATGAAAACCCCCTGCTGTTCATAAGATGTAACAGTCAGAGTCAGGCGGGGGGTATTTTTGTGAATGACAGAGCTGTCAGTTTATTAGATAATTATGATATAGAGGTGCGCCGCACATGGAAAGGCCGTGGGGCGATTCTCTGCGATTCGAACCGGGGTCTGCTCATTATGAAAGAATACAGCGGCCCGGCGGAAAAAGTCGGCTTTCAGGAGTTTTTGCTGAACCATATCCGGGAGAGAGGCGTGGTGCGGGCGGAGACCATTCTGCGGACAAAGGAAGACGAGTTGATTGTCCGTGATCAGGACAGGACGGCCTATATTGTAAAGACCTACTGTGAAGGCAGGGAGTGTGATCACCGAAATCCACAGGAATGCCGCCACGCGGTCGAGACGCTTGCGCGCCTTCATGGCGTCAGTGATCTCTCCGGCTGTGAAATTCTGGAAGAACAGCCTGTTTTTCATGTGGAAAATGAGTATGAAAAACATAACCGCGAGTTGAAAAAGGTGCGGAAATTTCTGCGTGAAAAGAGTCAGAAGACCGATTTTGAGATCTATTTGATGAAACATTATGACTATTTTATGGATATTGCCTTGCAAATTACGGGGGAATTGAGTTATTATGCCTATGAGGAGGATTCTTTTTCCGCCTCCGTTGTGTGCCACGGCGATTATCAGTATCATAATATCATACAGACCGAAGAGGGCAGTGTGCTCGTCAATTTTGAAAAATGTATCAGGGACTATCCGGTTCGGGATCTGTATCTGTTTATGCGTAAGCTTTTGGAAAAAAATAACTGGTCGCAGCCGCTTGGTGATATGCTCCTTTCGGGGTATAATGAAGTGAAACCCTTGAGCGAACGGGATTACAGACAGTTGTATTTCCGCTTTGCCTATCCGGAGAAATTTTGGAAGATCGTGAATTTCTATTACAATAGCGGTAAGGCATGGATTCCCGGGCGCAACATGGAAAAAACAGAAAAATTGTTTGCGCAGGAGAGAGAAAAGCAGCTTTTTTTAAAGAGCGTATTTTCCGCGTGAATTTAGCGGAATCATGGAGGTAAAGGCTGCATAAATTCTCTGAAGAGCAATTTATGCAGCAAACTGAACAAGTTCAGTTGGAATTTGTGCAGAAGCTTCACAAATTCCTTTGATCGCAGAGCGAAATGGGAGATTCCGCCCGCGTTCTTCAGCATGGAATATTTCGGAATGGAGGCAAAAATGATCAGAATACACAGAAGAATTACCAGAGCTGTTACGGTGCTGACACTGGCGGCACTCGTTCTGACAGGATGTACTTCGGAGGCCAGCAACATAGGAAAAGCCAAGGACAAGGACGGCGAACCGGATGTGGTGGACACAGGCTTTACGCTTTCCACTGTGGGAAGCTATGATTCCGCGGATACAGCGGTTGTCCTGTCCACCGATCCGGACAACAAAGCGGTGTCTCTTGTCAATATGGATACGGGAAAGCAGTATACTCTCTATTATGACGGAACAACCTATGTGAAGGATAAATACGACGGCCCCATGACGATCTCCCAGATTAAGGCCGGGGATGTGGTGGACGTCACATTTCTGAAGGGGAAGAAAAAGCTGGCCAGCATCCAGCGGTCGCCGCAGGCATGGATTTATGACGAGGTGAACAATTATGATCTGGCGGGCGCGAACAGGTCGGCAAGTATCGGTTCTCAGGTATATTCTCTGCCCGCCGGCGTTGTTGTTTTGTCGGAGGGACGCCGCGTGGAGGCGGGCGAGGTGGTGTCTCAGGATGTGGTCACGATCTCCGGCATTAATCATAAGATCTACAGTGTAAACGTGGACAGGGGCCACGGGTACCTGCGTCTGAAAAATGACCAGCCCCTTCTCGGCGGCTGGATTGAGGTAGGCAACAGTGTGATCCGTCAGATCAAGGAGGACATGCTTCTCACAGTGCCGGAGGGCACCTATCAGGTAGTGCTCTCCAACAATAACGTGGGCTGTGTGAAGGAAGTGACGGTGGAGCGTGACAAGGAAGTGGTGCTCGATGTGGGCGATCTGGAAGTCGCGGAGGATGCCGTCGGAAAGATCCTCTTTACGGTGGAGCCTGAGAGCGCGACAGTCAGCGTGGACGGCAAACCTGTGGATATCAGCAAGGCTGTAGAATTAAAATATGGCATTCATCAGATACAGGCGGAGGCGAACGGCTACGATACCCTGACTAAGCACATTCAGGTGGGTTCAGAGTATGCGACCATTTCCTTTAAGTTGGAGGAAAGCCGCAAGAACGACGATAAAAACACCGTGAGCGATAACTCGACGACGCCGGACCGGACTCCATGGGAAGACACGCTGGAGACCTCTAGGGAAAACAAACCCAGCGTTAGCAGCAATACTACCGCCAGCGTGAGTGAAAATGCGCTTGGCACTTCCAACAATAATAAAGTGTACGTTGATTCTCCGAAGGGCGCCGAGGTATATCTGGACGGGAATTATGTGGGCATTGCCCCTGTCAGATTCACCAAAACCGCGGGCAGGCATGAAATCACTCTGAAAAGAACCGGCTATAAGACAAAGACCTACACCATTTATTTGGAGAACAACCAAAAGGATGAGACCTATTCCTTCTCCGCGCTGGAAAAGGAAAACTCCGGCAACAGCGGCAACAATGGCGACAATAATAACGGCGATAATGACAATTCCGGCGGTTCTATGGCACCGGCGCCTCTGCCAAGCGGGAAGGTGACCCTTACGGTTTCGCCTGCGGAGGCGGTTGTCAGCGTGGACGGAAAAGATACAGACATCAGCGAACCCATCGAGCTTGACTACGGCGTACATAAGATTATTGTCAAAGCGGACGGCTATGAGACGTTAACCGAGGAAATTGAAGTGAAGGCGGACAACGCAGAATATTCCTTTACGCTGCGGGAAAGTCAGAAGCCGGATACGGATGAAGGGGATGGCAATCAGGACGGCAGCACGGGAACTCCCCAAAACCCGGAGAATCCGGACGAAAAGCCCACGCAACCC
>VSNH01000065.1 GCA_009774215.1 Lachnospiraceae bacterium | reverse complement strand
CCTCCCTCAAACGCCTTGTATAAGGAAATTCTGGACTTCGCAAAAAGTGTATGCAATTGGAAAATGGCGCACTAGTTTACACTGATGCTGTCCTTTATTTTCTCATACATGCCTTCTTTGATGCCATTCACTTTCATAATATCCTCCGGCTTCTCAAACGCGCCGTGAGATTCCCTGTAAGATATGATGGCTGCCGCCCTCGTTGCGCCGACGCCGGGAATTTCGCAAAGCTGCGCCGCCGAAGCGGTATTGATGTTGACTCTGCCGTCCTGCACACCGTCCGTGTCTCTTCCCTGTCCTTCCGGGGCTGTGCCGCCGACAATGCCGATTTCTTTCCCCGCGCCGTCCTGCGGCTGATCTGATACGCCCTCCTGCGCCTTTTCCGACGCGAAAGCTGCTTCCCTCTCTTCGACGGCTGCCGCCTCCTCCCTCGTGGGAATCACCAGCTTCACGCCGTCCTCCAGAGCCTGCGCTTGGTTTACATAATTCTGTTCCGCGTTTTCCGTAAAGCCGCCCGCCCGCTGTACCGCCTCGTAGACGCGGCTTCCCGTCTCCAGCTCATAAACGCCCGGACTCACCACCGCGCCGCAGACGTGGACGTAAATCACGCCGGGCTGTATTGGCGCAGCATCCGCCTGCGCCAAATCCGACGTGGAGGACATCCCCGCCCCCCTGTTCTCTCCGTCCACAGCACACTGATCCTTTCCCGCCAAAACGCCCTGTGCGGAAGCTTCCTGTCCGGAAGCCACAGTTTTCTCCGTATCTCCCGTAAAAGCTGTCTGTCCAACAGCGTTTCCCTGTAAAGCGGGCTGCCCTTCCGCCGCGTTCTCTTCATTCAAAAGAAGAAGCTCTTCCTTCTTCGTACAGCCACACAACAGCAAAAGCAGTGCGAATGCCAGTCCCGCCTGCCATATTCTGTCTGCCCGTCTCTTTCCTTTTTCATCTGCATAGTCTCCCTTCCGGGCTTCATCGCCCCCTGGGAGGTTCCCGCTATGCGCTGTATTCTCATTGTAAAATAAATCCCGTCCTATGTCCACTTAAAAATTACGATTCCGGCAATCATCACACCCGCTCCCAGCAGCTTTTTCATCTCAAGGGGCTGCTTCTCCACCCCGAAAAGACCGAGAACTTCAATGACATAGGCGACGATAAGCTGGGAAACCACGATAAACATCACTGACCGCGCAGGCCCGAGCTGCTCCATGCTCTTGATGACTGTGTACGTGATAAAGGTGCCGATGGCGCCGCCGAGCAGCATGTATTTCGGCTCCACCTGTAAGAGCGCGGAAAACGACGCCCGATCCGTGGCAAGCCAGACGGCCAGACAGACCAAAAGCGCCGTAAACTGCACAAAGGCATTGGCCACCCAAATCCCTGACTGTTTCGTAACCTGCGTGTTAAAGACTCCCTGCACGCTCATCAGCGCGCCGGATAAAATGGCGATCCAAAATCCTAACATAATTACCTCCCGTCCTCTGACTCTGCCTATGCGCGCAGAGCGAAACAAGACAGCATAAGCTGTCTTGTCTTAGGTTGACCATATCGGTCGGTAATTATTCTTCCATACCGTCGTCCTCTTCCTCCGTCTCCTCCACGGGAATCGGCACATCGATATATTCTTCGGTGTACGCTTCACCAAGAACCTGCCCCATAATCTGCTCAGACAATGCCTTCAATTCGTCATTGGCATCCGCGCCTTCCCAGATTCTGGCGAAGGCGATCTCAAGCTGTACCCAGAAATTGCTGGTCTCGATCATCTTCGGCATGGGAACCGACCGGGCGTATTCCTCCAGAAAAGCCGCCGCGTTCGGATCGTCATAAGTCCCCTCGTCACAGTGTACGGGCAGCTTGCCCGTTCGGGCATAGAGCTCCTGCGTGTTGTACTGCGTCAGGTACACCGCGAATTCGTTGGCCATTTCTTTCTTCGCGGAATAACCGTTGACGCCGACGCACTGCGTCACGGACAGAGGTGCGGAAGACAGCTCCCCGCTCACATCCGGCACGCGGGTCAAGCCGTAATCATAGGAGAAGTCTCCGTCCGCGCGGGCCTTCTCCAATTTGGAAAGCGCATCCGTAGTCGCTACCGTGTAGACAATCTTACCGTCCAAAAAATCCTGCAGAACGCCGTCATAGCTGATTTCCTTCGTGTCTATGGAAAAAAACTGGTTCAGATTCTGGTACACCCGAAGCGCCCGAATCGCGTTTTCATTATAAATACCGATAGAATCCTCATTATCACCATTGACACCGCCCACATCAATATAATTTCCCACGATAAAATAATTATAAAAAATGTCCGATACATCCCACTTAAAAACCGCCTCCACCTGCTCCGGCGCATCATAGACATCCGCAAAGGACAAAATTTCGTCTATCGTCTCGGGAATGGCCTCTTCCATTTTGGCCTCGATCTCCTCTGCAGAAACCTCTTCCTCCTCGGAAGCCTCCCGTATCTCTTCCTCCACGTCGCCGTTGTCCGCCTGTCCCTGCGCGTCCTCGGCCATAGCCTGATCCCGCTCGGCCGTGATCTGCGCCTCGGCCCATTCTTCCAGATAGGTTTTGTTGTAAAGGAGGCAGCTCGTCTCATAGTAGAAGGGATAGCCGATTTGTTTGTCATGGTACGTCACCGCCCGAACCGCCGTTCCCGGCAGCAGCTCCTCCATGGGCTTCACGCCCTCCGGCAGTTTTACCTCACAGGCAAGCCCGGCCAGATACGCCTTTTCCAGCGCGTCATTGCTAACAATATACAGATCCGGAACCTCTTCCTCCTGCAGAGACGCCTGATTGATCGTCTCCAGATACTCCAGCCCCTGTGTGTAAACAGGCACCACGCGCACCTCGTCCTGATATTCGCTGTAGGAAACTGCCACACCGTTCAAATAATCCGTAAGCCCCTCGTCCGCATACCACAAATACAGGGTTTCCCTGTGCCCGAACAGAGAATCCTCCCCCGTCTCTTCCTCCGCCTGCGGCAGCACAGCCAGACCAAGCCTCCCCGCGCCGTAAAGCCCGCCCGCAATCAGGGCGAGCGCAAGGATCATCAGTAATCTTTTCTTAAATGTCAATTCCGCTCTCCTTATTTTCCAGATCTCACTCTATCCGCCATGATTCCGCATCGCGGAATCTCAAATCACCGCGGAGAATGCTGCTTTTCAGGCATTCTCCTGAGTGAAAGTGATTTGCGAAGCAAATCTAGGGAAACGCTGATTAAAGCGTTTCCCGCACCGGATTTGCGCCGCGAAGCGGCACATTCCTTTGCAAATCCGTGTGCATCCGCCGGAGGCTCTAAGGAAGTGCTGATTTAATCAGCGCTTCCCTAGAACTTCTTAGCGAAGCCGCCATTGCTGCTGAGCTTTAGAAGTTCTTTTCACTCTATACTGTCGCGCAAAATCTCTATCATATCGTCCACATGTTCCTCCGTGATGACAAGCGGCGGCACAAAACGGATGATACTCGTCCCGGCATTGATCAGCACAAGCCCCCGTTCCATGGCCTGCTTGATGATATCTCCCACGGGTCTGTTGAACACAAGCCCCTGCATGAGCCCGGCTCCTCGCCTTGTCTCCACGCAGGGAAACTCTTCGACGAGCCCGTCAAGCCGCTTCTCCAGATACGCGCCAACCCTGTTCACATTGGAGAGAACATCCTGCTCTTTAAACAGGTCAATCACCTTGCTGACTGCCGCACAGGCAAGCGGGTTGCCTCCGTAAGTGGTACCGTGGTCACCGGCGACAAGAGAATTGGCCCCCACCTTCTCCGTCATCAAAAACGCGCCCACGGGCACGCCGCAGCCGAGCGCCTTCGCCGTGGCCATCACATCCGGCTTAATACCATAGCGCTGCCACGCAAACATCGTTCCGGTGCGCCCCATGCCGCACTGGATCTCATCCAGTATCATCAGAATGTCCCGCTCGTCGCAGAGCTTCCTGACCTTTTGCATAAACTCCTCCGTGGCCGGATAAATGCCGCCCTCTCCCTGCACGGTCTCAAAAAGAATCGCACAGGTCTTGTCGTTTACCTGCGCCATCACGCTTTCAAAATCATTCAGATCAGCGAATCGTATATTGCCAATCATCGGCTCGAAGGCTTCCCTGTAGTGGGGATTTCCCGTCACCGAAAGCGCTCCCATGGTGCGTCCGTGAAAAGAATGATTCATGGCAATGATCTCGTGATCCGTTTTCCCGTCTTTCAGGTACGCATACTTGCGCGCCGCCTTGATGGCGCCCTCCACAGCCTCCGCGCCGCTGTTCGTAAAGAACACGCGATCCATGCCGGAGATCTCTTTGAGTTTTTTCGCCGCCTCGATGGCGGGCGCATTGTAATAGTAGTTTGAGGTATGGATAATCTTATCAATCTGGCTTTTCAGCGCGTCGTTGTAGGCTTCATGGTGATAGCCCAACGCAAACACGGCGATTCCCGCCACAAAATCCAGATATTTTTTCCCGTCCATATCGTAGAGGTACACGCCTTCCCCCTTATCAAATACGACCTGATAACGGTTGTAGGTGTGAAGCAGCGCCTGCTCCGCCTCATCTATATAACTTTGCATTTCCGCACTCATTTTTCTGCCTTCTTTCTATACATATTTATGTATTGCGAAACGCTTCTCAGATCTATATTAATTGTGCAAATAGTATAACCTTATGCTATTTGTGTATTTCCAACAACGAAGATGGCGTTTCACAGTCAGCCGATCAGTGTTTCTTTATCCCGGTCTGCTATGATCGCCGTGCCGATACCGTGATCGGTAAAGATTTCCAGCAGCAGGCAGTGGGCAATCCGTCCGTCCAGAATATGCACCCGGTTTACGCCCTCTCTGATGGCATCCGTGCAGTTCCCCAGCTTCGGGAGCATCCCGCCGCCGATACAGCCGCTGTCAATCAGCTCCTCCGCCTGCGTTGCCGTCAATCTTGAGATAAAGCTGGATTTGTCGTTGATATCTCTGTAAAGCCCTTCGATATCCGTGAGGAACACCAGCTTGTCCGCACCCACCGCCTTGGCGATGGCGCAGGCCGCGTCGTCCGCATTGATATTGTAGGTCATAAACTGTTCATCCAGACCGATGGGCGCCACGATGGGCAGGAAATCCTTCTCCAGAAGATCGTAGAGCACCTTCGGGTCAACGCCGCAAATCTCGCCCACAAAACCGATGTCCTGCCCGTCCGCATACCTCTTCTTACACTGTAAAAGCCCCGCGTCCTTGCCGCTGATGCCGACCGCCCGAACACCCAGCTCCTCCACCATGCGCACAAGATTTTTGTTGACTTTATTCAGCACCATCTCCGCGATTTCCATGGTTTCGTCGTCGGTCACCCGCAGGCCGTTCACAAACTCCGCCTCCTTACCGACCTTGCCGACCCAGCGGCTGATCTCTTTGCCGCCGCCATGAACGATAATGGGCTTAAAACCGACAAGCTTAAGGAGCGTCACGTCCTTGATGACGTTTCGCTGCAGTTCCTCGTTGCTCATGGCGCTGCCGCCGTATTTTACCACGATGATCTTTCTGTTAAATTTCTGGATATAGGGAAGGGCTTCGATCAAGACCTCCGCTTTTGCCAGAATTTTATCCATTTCCTGCTGTTCCATATTGTGCCTCTTTTCATTATTGATTCATTTCTGTCAGCTCCGGTAATCCGCGTTGATATTGACATATTCATGAGTCAGGTCGCAGCCCCAGGCGGCGGCTTCGGCATCGCCTCTGTGCATGTCCACGATCACGGTTACCTCGGGAGCTGAGAGCAGTTTTGTCGCCTCGGCCTCGTCGTAGTCTGTCAGCATACCGTCCTTACAGATCTGTATACGGTTTCCGCCGGCTTCGCAGTAGAGATCCACCTGCTGCGGGTCGAAATCCACACCCGCGTAGCCGAGGGCGCACATGATACGCCCCACGTTGGCGTCATGGCCGTAGATCATGGCTTTCGTCAGGCTGGAGCAGACCACGGATTTGCACAAAACACGCGCCTCCTCCTTCGTTGCCGCATGGATAACGCGTGTTTCAAACAGAGCCGTCGCACCCTCACCGTCCCCGGCCATCCTTTTCGCCAGCGTCTCGTCTATATAGTGCAGCGCTTCCTTAAACTTATCGTAGTCCGCATTCCGCTCCGTGATCTCGGGGTTTCCTGCGAGGCCGTTCGCCAGCACGATCAGCGTATCGTTGGTGGAAGTGTCCCCGTCCACGGAAATCATGTTGAAGGTGTCCTTCACATCCTCGCTGAGCGCTTCCTGTAAAAGCGCTTTGGAAATCGCGATATCGGTTGTGATAAAGCAGAGCATGGTGCTCATATTCGGATGAATCATACCGGAGCCCTTGCACATACCGCCCACAGTCACGGTTTTCCCGCCGACCTCGATCTGCACCGCCGCCTGCTTCGGCTTCGTGTCCGTAGTCATCATGGCCTCCACGGCCGCAAGCCCCGCCTCCGGCGTATGTGCCTTGGCCTGCACAAGCCTGTCCACACCAGCCACAATCTTCTCCACGGGAATCTGCCAGCCGATCACGCCGGTGGATGCCACCAGAACGGCGTCGGGCGAAACGTCCAGCGCTTCCGCCGCCTTCTGCGCCGTCTGCCTGCAGCACTCATACCCCTGCTTTCCCGTACAGGCGTTGGCAATACCCGCATTGACTACCACCGCCTGCGCGTAAGGGGAATGCGCCACAATTTCCCTGTCCCACAAAACAGGAGCCGCCTTCACCACGTTTCCGGTAAATACCCCGGCCGCCCGGCAGGGCTCCTGGCTGTAAATCAGCGCCATATCCTTTCTGTTCTGATATTTGATCGACGCTTCCACCCCGGCAGCCTCAAAACCCGCCGCCGCAGTCACTCCGCCTTCTATAATTTTCATGATGTCTTTATCCTCTTTTCTTACTTATATTCACTCAAATCCGTGCAGAGAATGCCGCATTTCAGGCATTCTCTTGTGCGAGACATAGTAATTCTTGGCGTCCCGTCCAATGGCGGGACGTCTTTAGAATTACTTCTCGCACTAATATACAATAAAACGGCGAGGATTGCAACCTCGCCGCTATGCAAGCGTCTCCCCGATCACCTTCTCCAGCTCCGAAACCATAAGCTCCACCACTGAAACCGCCGCCGGGTCTTTAAACATCGTGTTCAGCAACAGGCGAACATTCAGCTCAAATCTTGCAGGCAGAATACTGCACTCTTCCATGCTGACCTGCACCAGACGCTTTTCCCCCGGATGAAGCTTTTCATTCAATGCAAAAAGGATATCAAAATAGGAGGAAAAGAAGCGGTCAACGCTCTGATTGATATTCACCATATCGCCCCGTTTCATCGCTTTCCCGATCTGTACCATAAAAGAAGGCATACCATATTTAATAAGATTCATGTGGTAGCTGATGATATTATTTTTCAGTTCCTGCGGGTACGGCACATGATACTTTTCCTTCGCCGCACCCAGAAGTCCACCCTTGTCGTATGCGATTCTGCCCGTCATAAGGTTATGCCACATGCCCGTGGTACAGCCGTCCAGCACTTCATAGCGCACCACCACCCGGTCAATGCCCGCCAGAAATTCCTCAAGGTTATGGTACACAATATTCAGTTCTGTGCCGTCCTCCATAATACAGACGTCCTCATGCTCCCTGTAACGGTTGTCAAGCGCCATACTGCCGCAGTATTTCTCCAATACGCCTCGCCTAAGCTCCGTGGGAACCGGCTCCGTGCTGTAAACATACACATCATAATCCGAAAATTCGTCGTTCCTTTTGACGGCGCGGGAGCCGCCGATCGCCATCGCGCGCACCTGTGGAAATCTTGCGTACTCGTTGAAGATATCCTGTACCATATTTCACTCCCTGTCTATCCGGCCTTCCTATTCCCGGCAGGCCTTCTTCCTGCCGATCTGGCTGCGTGCATTTTTGTCGCCGTTTCCGACGGAATAGTTGACATTTACAGAAGACTTTCCCACGCGCTCTCCTTAAAACCCGGATGTACGCCCTTCTCACTCACAAGAAGCGGCCGCTTCACAAGCATTCCGTCCGTAGCAAGGAGCGCAAGCTGCTCCTCCTCGCTCATGCCAGGCAGCTTATCTTTCAGCGACATCTCTTTGTAGAGCAGGCCGCTGGTGTTGAAGAACCGCTTGAGCGGCAGGCCGCTTTTCTCATACCAGTCTCTCAGTTCATCCGCCGTCGGATTCTCCTCCTTGATCGGGCGTCCCTCGTATGCAATTCCCCTTTCCTCCAGCCATTTCAGGGCTTTCTGACAGGTGGTGCATTTCGCGTAATAAAGTACTGTGGGTTTCATGCCTGTTTCCTCCGTTTTTATGCATAGCATCATTTTATCAGCACATGACACCTTTTGGCAATCCTTATTGTAAAAAATCGTCGCTCAGCGGCGACGGTTCAGAGAATACTTCGCATTCTCCTTCGATGGTTTACGCTGCCGCACTTTCCTATAGAATAAAAAGTCGGTAGGTCATCCCCTCAGAATGCCCCGCCGCCGTACAGCTCTATTCTTCCTGTCCCATATTGTTCAGATAAATCATGTTATTAACCGTAATCTCCGCGCTCCACCAGTTCCGGCTGACTGCCCATGCTTCCGGATAGTCGTCCCAGCTCCAGTTCACGGCGTAGCCGCCGTCCGACATCTGCGTCTTTCTGACAAATGCGCACTCATACTGCGCCACCTCACGATTCCTGTCATAAAAAACAGATTCCTTCCTATTAAAAAATTGGGATGGCTTACAGATATAGTCTGTCTCCCATTTGGAAATATCCTGTGTGATGGTTGCAGACACCAGATCCTGCAAAAGCGCCGTCAGACGATCCATATCAAAACTGCCGGAAAGCCCTGCTGCCCCGATATCCTCCCACAACTGGATAAAGCAGGAGAGCACATGCATATCCTGCGGATCACCGAGCTGAAAAAGAGCCTCCACCGATTCTTTCGCGATACCGAGCGCCTTTTGCCAAAAATCACTGTCCACGTCCCCATATCTCAATATAAATCCCGCCAAAGACGCGGTCGGATTATACCGTCTGATAAACCTCTCCTTCTCCGTATCCTGATACCATGACGCGTGAGAGTATGTCCACCATGAGGCATGGGGAAAGTCATTGTTGGAGGCAACTACATAGCTCCATTTCTCCCCGTCAAATTCGGACGTGCGCGCCAGATAACCCAGCAGCTTTTGGACGATCGCCTCCGATTTATGCAAACCCTCCAACTCCCGCAGAGCAACTGTCGCCCGCCATGCCTGCATGGGAATAGAATGGGGGTTCATATTGTCCTCCTCCAGTCCGTGCCCAAAGCCGCCGTCCTCATTCTGATAGGCAGATAAAGCCGCAAGCACTTCCTGCTCACTCCCGTTTTCAAAGTGATATTTCCACCTCGCCAAGTCAAGCGGCCTTGCGTTTCGATATACAAACCGCCTCGCTCTCTCAAATACTTCTCTGTCCTGTTCTCTCATAACCGGAAATCCTCCTTGTCAAAATATATTTGTCGCAGCTATTCCGTATTTTTGCCTCCATGTAAAATACACATGAAACCATAATTTCTCAGCCGTAAACACTTTTATCTGTACCAAATAACTGCATTTCAAAATTATATCCCGATTTTCCGCTTCCCGTCTTGTTAAAATGCGACAGATTTCCCGGCAAGAGCGCGCGCCTGCGGAATCGTCATCCCGTGATACCGCTTAAATTCCCGCATAAGGTGTGCCTGATCCGTATATTGCAGCAGACAGACCTCATCCAAAATCTGCCTGTCCGGCCTCGTCAGGATATCCCGCCAGAGATTCTGATAGCGCACAAGCGAAGCAAAGGTTTTCGGCGAAACGCCCATATTCTCCTGAAATACGCGCTGCAGGTGCCTGCCGCTCACATGAATGTCCCGCGCCAGCTCATGCATCCGCAGAGCGCCGCGGTGGGCAAGAATCTCCGACACCGCATCCATGAAAACCGGCTCCTCCCGGCGCAGATTCATTCTCCCAAGCAGCGCTTCTTCCGCCAGACGCACCCGCTCCGCAATCCCTGTCGTCTCCCAAAGCCTCTCTCCCAAAGCGCGTGCAAGCCATGAAAAATACCCGCCTGCATCACCGTAAAAATTCCTGCATGTCCGCATGGACTCCTCCGCAAAAAGGACGGCGCTCCATGCATAGAAACGGACGGCAAAAACCGATAAGCGCTGACTCCTCTCGTTTCTGCCACCATTATGAACAGCCCTGTCATCTATGCCGCAGAACATGTCAGACAGACTGTTATCCGTATAATTGACCGTAAATATAACATCCATGCAGGTGTCCGGCACAACCACGTTCTCCGTGCCCACTCCGGCTTCCAGTGTATAGATATCCCTGCTTCCCCAAAAGCAGCGGATATAAGGCTTTAATGCCGCGCACGGCTCTATCTCCACATAAGACTCGCTGCGGCTGTAGGGCATCGCTGTGATAGGGGTATAGCATGTAAAGTGCTTCAATTATTTTCCCTCCCGCATCATAGTCTGTCGCCGGTATACCCACAACAGGCACAGTCCCAGAAACGCATCTGCCAGAAGCCATGCGCAGATTTCTCCCCAAAATACGCCGGTCTGTCCGATTTTCTTCGTCAGCAGAAAGGCGCAGCCCACACGCATCACCAACTGCAAAAAACTGGAACACATGGGCAGCACCGTATTGCCCATGCCCTGCACACACGCCCGGATGATATAGAGCAGATACAAAAGCCAGAAGAACGCCGCCAAAATCTTTAAAAACGTACAGCCAATTTTCAGTGTCTGTACAATCACCGCTTCCTCTCCCGAAAGAAAGCATCTCAGAATAGGCTCTCCATAGGTTAACATAACAAAAGACATCACACCGGCTGTCACAACACCCAGCACACAGGCGGCGCCAAACCCTTTTCTCACTCTTTCATAGTCGCCCGCACCCGCATTCTGCCCCGTGTAAGACACCACCGCGTAGCTGTAAGAGACTGCCGCCGTTTCCAACAGCCCGTAAAGCTTATTCGCCGCCGTAAATCCCGCCACAAAAATCGTGCCAAAACCGTTGATAACCGACTGTACCGCCACGCCGCCAAGCCCCGTAATTACATTCTGCGCTCCCATCGGGAGCCCCAGCCCGAGAAGCCGTCGGCATCTTTCCGGCCGTATCTCCAAATTCGCCCGGCCTATCCTGACAAAACCACTGTCTCTCACTACCCGCAGGCAATACACCGCCGATAGCAGCTGCGACAGCAGCGTAGCGAGCGCCGCGCCAAACACACCCAGATGCAATATGACCACAAATAAAAGATCCAGAACAATATTGCAGACAGCCGCCAGAGAAACGGCGACAAGCGGCGTCCTGCTGTCGCCCACAGCCCGCAAAAACGCCGCCAGAATATTATAACCGAAAGAAATGCACACCCCGCTATAGAGCGTCCGCAAATAGACCTGCGCCATACCGATCATGTCCTGCGGCGTGTGAAGTAACTGTAATACAGATTTACATAATGCCATTCCAACAATCGTAAACAGCACGCCCAGCACAAGACAGAGGAGAACGCTTGCACCCATATCCTTTTTCAGTTCCTCCTCATCGTGACTTCCAAACCGTTTCGCCATGCTGATGGAAAATCCCTGCGTGATCCCCTGCACGCACCCAAACATAACAAACACCAGCCACTCTGTTGCGCCCAGAGCCGCCAGTGCCGTCACACCAAGGTATTTCCCCACAATCATCGTATCCACAAAGGTATACAACTGCTGAAACACATTGCCAATCATCAGGGAGAAGGCAAACCCAAATAGCAAGCCAAACGGATTGCCTCTGGTCATATCTCTTGTTCTTGTCATGCTTTCCCTAAGCCTTGCCCTCTCCCGCTATTCCAAAGCTCCTTCCGCGTCCGCCGGTGCCTCTGTCTCCATGCCCTCCGGCATTCCCACATTCGTCTCCGCATTCTTGGACGCCTCAAAGGGATCGTCGTACTCCTTCTCCTCCTCTTCGCCCCAGAGGGAATCCCACTCCTTATGCTTCCCTTCCATGTTCATGGCCGCCATCTCTTTCGCCATCTTATAAATATCCATATTAAAATCCATCAATTTCTTCTCGTCCTGTGCGGGCACACTGTCGCCACGGCTGATTCTTCTGGCGATCTCCAGACACTTTGCCATATTCTCGCCATACTCCTTCATAGCATCCGCCTGCTGCTCGGAAACCACGCTGTTAAAAATGCCGACCTCCTGCTCGATCAAGTCATCCAACGTCTTCTCATCTTTGTCAATCTTCCCGGAAAGCTCGTCAATCTTCTCCTGGAGTTCCTTTTCCCGCTCAAGATAAGCTTCCGAAAGCTCAAAGGTCACGCCCTGTTCCTCGCTTTTCTTTCGCGCCTCTTCCATCTTTTTGCGGTTTTCCTCCCGCTGCTTCACAAAATCTCTTTTCTCGCCTCTTAAGAGACTGAGCTGCTGTCTGTAAGCCTTCTGCGCTTCTCCGATTTTCATGATATCACTTCCTTATGATGGTTAGGCGCATCCTGCGCCCGTCGTGGTTATGAATATCCCGCACTGCAAATTTTTCTGCCGGGTATTCTGTTACTACTTTATCATTAATATCGGCATATCTGATGGATTCCTACAGTCGATGCGGATCTATCCCACAAAAAATATCAGGCCAGCGCGTTGGCATTGATCTGCTCAATCACCTTTCGGATTCCCGCCCAGACATGCATATCCGTAAAAATTTCCACCACACTTCCCCTATCAGTAAAAGGAGCTTCCTGCAACACAGAAAAGTCTTTAAGCATACCGTTATGAACAATGTATTCTACAATCTGATTGATAAAATAAATCTGCCTGCTGTCCAAATCCGCCCCGTTTAAATATACCGCAAACGCTTCCTTAGCCGCATTCATATCAAGCCCTACCATCTCACGGACAAATTCCCCGAGCGGCTTCTTTCCGTACTCCCTCACATAGTCTTCCCTCGTGCCAAGCTCTCCCCAGAGGATTTCTTCAAGAGACCTGATATCAAACTCACTTAACGGTTTATTGCTCTTTAATTTCGCAATCGCAATATGGTTCTGATTCTGACGAATATAATACTCCGCCTTTGCCTTATAATTTTTTAAATCGTCGTTTTCCAGTTCCGCCCCGTGCCACTGTGTAGACAAAATATCATCCGAAAAATTTGTCTCATATTTAACCGATTTCTGCGGAATATATTTCATCAGACTGCGGAGTTCCTCCCGCATATATTCAAACTCATCAATTCCGGCATTGTCCACATAGCTTGTCTGTAAAATTCTCTGTATCAAATCCGTCTTTCCCTGTATCTCAGGGATATTAGCCACACCCGCGATTGCTTTCATATGTTTCAGCAAATCATTCTTTGCTCTTGTATACGGTTTATCCGAAAGGTAGGCCAGTTCCATCCCGTACATCAGCGCATCAAACCGCATCGCGCCCGCCTCGTCCCGATCCGGCAGAATAAGCGGCGCAAGCTCCTCTTTCACAATCTGCGTGTCTTCATAGCTGATGGACTGATAGCCTTTCACGTCTGCATACAAATCGACATACTTCAAATGCTGTTTTACCGCAAAATTTTCCCGATTCAGCTCCTGCACCTTACCACTCATTCCCTCAACCAGCTTTTCCCGATAAACAGCCAGGCGCTTTACCTGACGGTCGGCATCCTGCAATTTATAGGCAAGCTGAAATTCCAGATTAAAAATCGCACTCTGCAACGCCATCTGATTCGCCGTTGGTTTTCCCTCGTTTACCCTGAAAAAAGCGAAATTTCCACAAAAATCAAAGATATAGAATTTCTGCTTATCCTCCCCATCTATCAATCCCGGACACAATCTGGTACCCCGGCCAATCATCTGCCAAAATTTTGCCTTGCTCAACACTTTTTTGAAAAAGACGAGATTTAACACTTCCGGCACATCAATCCCCGTATCCAGCATATCCACGGAAATCGCAATCTGCGGTAATTTTTCTCCCTCAGCGAACTCGTCTATCGCCTTTTGCGCATAGGTCGTGTAATTGTCGATCACCCTCGCAAAGTCCTGCCCGTTCTTAGACAAATGTGGATATTCTTTATTAAATATCTCATAGATTTTTTCCGCATGATTATGGTCCACCGCAAAAATAATCGTTTTTCCCAGCTTCTCCCCGTAGTCAACCTTCAATCCGTCACCCATCACAACGTGAAGAACTTGCCTGATCGTATCCTCGTTAAAAAGCCATTTGTTAATTGCAGATGACTGTATTCTTTCCGGAAAATTGCCGTCCTCATCCTTAAAAGTATCCTCATACGCCTCTTTGTCTTCCGTCGATAATTCGTCGTAGGCAATCCCCTGCTCAAGAAATTTTACCTCTGATTCCACCGACAGATAATCAACCAGATAGCCGTCCTTTACAGCCTGCGCCAAATCATAACCGTAAGTCGGCACGCCATCTTCCAAATCAAAAATGGAATACGTGTTTTTATCAATTTCCTCTTTCGGCGTCGCAGTCAGTCCCACCAGCAAAGCATCAAAATAAGTAAAGATATCTTTATATTTATTGTAAATAGACCTGTGCGCTTCATCACAGATAATCAAATCAAAGTGCCCGCAGGAAAAAACTCTCCCCTCCCGGTCTATCGCGTCATCAATCAGATTTATCATGGTCTGATAGGTGGAAAAGACGCACCGGGCATGATAATGATTCTTTTCCTCCGCAACGTTGACTACGGACAATTCCTCCGGGAACTGATTGACAAAACTCCTCCTCGCCTGTGTGACAAGAGAATTGCGGTCAGCAAGAAACAGGACATTTCTGATCCAACCTGCATCCATCAGTGCCTTACAGAGCGCAATCACCGTTCTGGTCTTCCCCGAACCTGTCGCCATGACAAGGAGCGCCTTCCTCCGGTTTTTCTCGTCAAAGCTGTCGCAAATCGCCCGGATAGCCGCCGCCTGATAATATCTTCCCGCAATCCTTGTATCCGCCACAATGCTTTTTAACGACATCCGCGATGTTCGCAGATTAAACCATTTTTCCAGATCTCGCTTGGAATAAATCCCGGACACCTGCCTCTCCGGGTACTGACCGTCTGCGATTCTTGTCTCAAAACCGTTTGTCAAAAAAACAATCGGTCTTCTCTTATATTTCTGCTCCAGACTATCCGCATAAAGCTTTGCCTGCTGCCGCCCTCTGGCCACATCCTCGCAGGTGCTCTTTGCCTCTATAATGGCAAGGGGTTTCTGTGCATCGTCATAGAGCACATAATCAATGCGTCCCTTTCCCGATGGATTCGGCATCCCGCCAACTTCTACCTCATTAAGCCAGTTCTTGCCCTCAATCCAGCCCGCATCCTTAAGCATTTCGTCAATATAGATTTTCCGGGTCTTATATTCGGATAAATCCAAAGGCTTCGGCACATATGCCGACTTCTTTTCCTCTCTTCTCCTCGTGAGTTCTTCCTTTAACGCCTTATTCTCCTCCATCAAGGCTCTCAGGTCAACGTCCGCAAACTCACTACGAACAGCCGTCTCTTCCGGCATTTCTTTTCTGAGAAGCGAAGCGTCAAACTGCCGCTCCTCATAATCCTTCGAGTAACAGCAGGCTACGAAATCAAGAAAGAGAAACAGATTTTGCAGACAGAGTGACGCCTCGTCAAAGGTAATCTTCGCCCCGGCATGAGCCGCCCGATTGCCTATCTTGCGAATCAAATCCATCCGCTGCCAAAGACTCCTGTCTATGAGCGCATGGAACTCCTCCGTACTCATCAGACTATGTAAGTTATCCTGATAAGGCTTTTGCAGGGAATCGTCAACCGAATACAGCCATTTAATGGCAAACTCCATCGCTCGGCGGCAGTTGATGACGCAGGCTTCGCGGTCTATGGGGAGCAGTTTTTCGGAGGATATGGCGACCTCTGAAAAACTGGCAAACTGTGATTCATTTTTTAGATAATCGAAGTTAGTCATGGGTGGTCTCTCCTATGATCTGTTTCCGCAATGCATCGCCCGTTACTTCTCCATTTTTATATGCGCACAGTAATTGTAAATCCTTTTCTGTCAGCTCCATACCTTATAAAGCCATTGTAGCTGCCGCTTCTTCTATCGTTTCCGCTTTGGTATATGCCGAATGGTTCATTTTTACTTCGAAGGGAATCCCCTCTGTAGACATAATAACCATCCTCTCTATTTTTTCATCATACAACATAGTAATTCCATTGTAAACAAGGGCTGCTTTAACCAAAATATTTCTGCATCAGGCTGTCAAACAGAGTTTGGAGATTATTAATGGATTTCTGGGTTGTTGATTTCTGCTTGTCTACATGCCGAACGAAGACAGCGAATTGATTTTGGAGTTCTATTGGTGGAATTGGAATCTCCAATGTCCCTAATATCTGTTGATTAAGGTTTTGAATGTTCGCTCCTCTGCCAACCATCTTCTGACGCATTGAATTTGTTTTTAGTACCCTAAGTAAATACGGAATCGTAACAGTGTCATCCGTTTTTCTATATCTAATACAAAATCCGCTAAATGTAGTCGATACATCCTTGGGATAAACAACTAAACTTCTTCCAACAAGTGCTCTATTTCCATTTGATCGCACAAAAACAATGTCTCCGTCTTTCAAAAGATATTCTTCTGAAGGCATCTCATTCAAAGTAACCCTTGAAAGTTTCTCCACATCGCCAATAATATCTAGATCCTTAAAATCTCCCACTCCCAAACAGTTAATTGCAATCCCTGTTTCAGCATAATGAAAATTCATCCCGTTCTTACAATTACCCATATCTAAAAAGGACTTTGTCCTCCATCCTTTTGGATTCTGAACTGGATCCCCAAACATTTCCACAAATTGAGACTTGATTAATTCATCTAATTTAGAAAATTGCTCTTGTTTCAATTTTATAATTTCACAAATAGCATCCAACTTTCTGCATATACTGCGCTGTTCCTCAATAGCTGTATCTTTGATATTAAATTTAGAAATATAATCATCTGTTTTCAAATTATGAAGTCCTGTTGTTTTGTTTTCAAATGCTTTTGTCCCGCCTTTCCTATAATTTGAATATAGTGAATAAAATACATATTTCGGCTCCCATTTATCTTTATCCTTAATCCTAAGAAGTCCAGTAAAATTATTGAAAAGATATTTGCGCTCTAACCCTTCAAAAAAAACCACTCTTCCAACCGGTTGCTTATCACTTCCACCAGACTTTTCAATAATTATATCGCCTTGTATCAAATATTTTTTATCAATATTTTTTTTAGATATTTTTCTTGTCACTATATTTTCATAATTCACAATTCCCTCATTAGTAAAATTAGTAGTTCTTAAAACAGGTATCCCTGAACCATCAGCATCCTCTATCCCCCATTCCCCAGATATAGCCTTTCCCGTAATCTCAATCAATTTTGCCATTTTGCACTCCAATCAGTGTATTTTTCTAAAATCAAACACCTCTGTTAACAAATCATAATGTCCCAATTCTATTCACAAACAATACCCTCTATAACATTATTCAAGGATTCAAACCGCAATTTTCTACTTCCCAAATCTGTGGATGCTCGTATACCAGATGAATAATTACGTATATTAATATCTTTTTCGTTTATTTCAAGTTCTTCTTTAATCGATTTTTGAAAATTCGTAACCCTATCACCAAAATACGTTAAGCGTTCACCCAGTCTCTCTCTCTCATTTGAAGAAAATGGCATTTTATGATTATATTCAGCAAGCACCAAAAAAAGAGTATAAAAATCTGTCATATTACGCCAGCGAGTTTTCTTTATATTAGGCAAAATTTGCAAAATCTCTTTTGCTACACTATTAAAAACACCTTTTACCCGTTCACTATCATTAAACTCTTCCTCATATAATTTATAATAGTAATCCAATTTCACCTTTTTATTTTGATGACCATTTAAATATGCAATCACAATTTCGCTTATAAATTCAGCATCTAACATACGCCTTATTTTTTGTGGCGTAAAAACACCTATATCTTCCCAATAGGTTTGATCTGAAATATCATTAATCATAACAATAAATTCACCTGAATAAGTAGCCTGCCTAAGTTCTTGCTGATTCAACCTTTCATTATTTCTGTTAATTCTTTTAAAAATATTACGTATTATATCATCATCTATATCAGGTAATAATCTTATTACAAATTTATACTCAAAAAACCTCTTTTTATCGTTCGGTGACAGCTCGTCAAATGTCAAATTTCCCCACTGCTCACTGGTTTCAGTTGGTACTAATGAAAATTCATTGTTTATAAAATCTAAAACCGTTCTCAATCTTTGCTGTCCATCAACGACTACAAATTGGCTTTCTCCTTTTTCATTCACACGTTCTTGCAAATATATTTCGGGAATTGGATAGCTCCTTAAAATAGAATCGATTAAGTAACTTTTTTGATTAACAGTCCAAACTGGATTACGCTGAAAAGTCGGTTTAATTACCAAACTATTCTCCTCTTTACTTCTTTGATTAAACCACGCAATATTTTGTTGTGTACTTCCTAAATAATCTTTCATTATGAAATACCTCCTAAAATTATTTCTTGACATTCTCTAACACTATTAATTTGATAATCTCGAAATGATTTGTTATCCTTATATATCCTAAAATTAATCTCTCTTTCATTTATAGGCGGATTACTTCTCATTTCATTTATTACTTCATTCCAAAGTTTTCCAAATGATAAAATTGGTAGTATCTTGTCAGTTGCTATAGTTCCCCAATATATTAACCTATTTCTATGATCTTCTAAAGCTTGTTTCATATTATTATTTAATTTATAATATTTTTGATTTCTAAGTTCATGCCATGCAATATCAAAATAATAATTAGATATTATCCCTACATCAATATCCGAATATTGGCTAAACTTTTTAAAATTCTTCTTTGGGTTTAAGCTATAACCAAGACAAGCTGAACCAGTAATTATTATATCTCTCGCATCTATCTGAAGTCTAGATGCCATTTTATGTTTCCATTCATAATACTTTACTTCATTGCCGCAAAAAATATTAGGTGTTTTTTCCATTATCCATTTAGAAATGAAAACATCTGGCGGTATAGTTAATAACTCAAACTTCGCACTTGAATAAGTGCCTATGCACCTTGAAAATTCAATCATAACTGGCAATAAAACAGCATG
>VSNH01000064.1 GCA_009774215.1 Lachnospiraceae bacterium | reverse complement strand
TTCTTTGATAATTGAATCACTGCCAGATATTGAATTTTCAAGGTGCATAGCTAAAATCTATGTGCGAAGTTTGAGTATATAATTTTATAAATAAGGTGGTGGTATCATGTTTGAGGACTTTTTTGTAGATAGGCTGACGTCCCTGAGAAATCAAAAGAACGTATCCGCCAGAGAGATGAGTCTGGCTCTAGGGCAGAATGAAAGCTATATCAACCGTATTGAAAACAGACTTGCCTTCCCTTCCATGCAGGTTTTTTTCTATATCTGTGAATATTTTCAGATCACGCCGCAGGAATTCTTCGATGAAAATAACCCCGCGCCGGGAAAGATCAATCAGATTTCAGAAGAAATAAAGAATTTAGATGATTTTCAACTTGATACGGTTATGGCGGTAGTGAAAGGGCTGCAGCATAAGACAAAATAGAATATCTACAGCTCCCACAGGCTCATCTGCCTGCCCGCCCCTTTCTCCTCAAAGGTGTGCAGATACCGGAAAATCTCCTCATTATCATGGAGCATCCCAATCTCCGCACATGTCTGATGAAACAGCTTCATCAGCTTTCCATTGTCCGGGCTCACGATTTCGTACTGGTTTCCGTAGGTTCGTATATAGTTTCCCTTTAATCCGGGAAACAGGCTGTCCAGCTGCTCATAAAAATATTCCCGATTCCCCTCCCGCAGCGTCAGTCCCATACCAAAGCAGATCACGCCGTAAACGCCTGCCTCCGCACACAGTTCCAGAATGCCCGCAATGTTTTCCGCCGTATCGTTGATAAACGGCAGAATCGGAGACAGCCACACGACGGAGGGAATCCCTACGTCCCGCAGCTTTTTAAGTACCTCGAAACGTTCTCCCGTCGTGCTCACATGCGGCTCAATTTTCCGGCACAGCTCCTCGTCACAGGTGGTCAACGTCATCTGCACCACACATTTCGTCTTTTCGTTTATTTTCCTCAGAAGATCCAGATCCCGCAATATGCGATCCGACTTCGTGATTACGGTAAACCCGAATCCATACCGGTCAATCAGGGACAGCGCCTTTCTGACATGTTGAAGCTCCATCTCCAGCGGAATATAGGGGTCAGTCATGGATCCCGTGCCAATCATACATTTCTGCCGTTTATGTCTGAGCGCGTGCTCCAGCAGTTCTATGGCGTTCTCCTTGACCTCGATATCCTCGAAGTCGTGCTCCATATGGTAGCACCTGCTTCTGGAATCGCAGTAGATACACCCGTGAGAACAGCCCCGGTACAGATTCATTCCGTTTTGGGAGGACAAAATCCCTTTCGCCGTCACAAAATGCATCCGCCCGCTCCTCACTTCCCGGCACAATTTTTCTTATGCGCTTTCAGCTTCTTCATCGCCCAGTCATAGTGGCTCGAGGTGTTGCTGACAAAGTAGGAGCCAAGCGTGCTCCCGCCCACCCACGGAAAGGCGCCTTTGGAAAACAGCTCCTCATTGGAAAACGTCTCCGCCAACGCCATCACCTTAGCATGGGACTCCGCGAGCATGCTCTTCGCCTCGTCAAGCGACGTCTCCTGATGCTTTTTCCAGAACGCCACATTCATGTCGCCGTAGGTTTTCCAGTTATAGGGCTTCGGAATAAAAGGCCAGTTGTCGCCCCTCTGATTTGCCTGCACCCAGGTCAGCAAAAGCTGGTGCCACTCGTAGAGATGCACGAGAACATCCCGGAGATTTTTGTCCCTTTTCCAGTGCGCTTCCTTTTTCGCGCCGGCTGAAAAATCAAAGAGCGTATTCAATTCTTCCTCCGTCAGTCCTGCGATCGTCTCATTCAATTTTTCGTAATTTTTTGTTGCTGCAGTCAATAAATCCGCTTTCGTCGTCGGTCTTGCCATGTTTTCCTTCCTTTCTGCACTCCATTCTGCATACTGCGATAACTCTTTGCCATTTTTCAGACATTTACTGCAGTCCCACCTTCACCGCAATATCTGTTTTACTGCCGTCCACTCACTGCTCTAAAAAACTGCGGCAGCTTTTATATCTCTCATTATACTGACATAATGTTGACACCTAGTGTCATGCTTTATATTTTTCAACAATTTTTTCCGCCTGTCGCACAATCTCCTCTCGCAAATATGCCGGGGAAAGAATTTCCACTTGTGTCCCGAAGGACAAAAGAAAACTGATAAGCCACGGGCCCTCCGGCATTCTTGCCGCGGCAGTCAGATCCCCGTTCTCCTGTCTCTCTATCTGGCTCCCGTCGAACTCATCATATACCCGGTACGCCATCTCTTTCGGAAAGCGGAGCGTTACCAGCGGATAGTTTCCCTCGTCGTCTTCCGGTTCTTCCGGAAAGCTGCGCCGCACAAAGCTCTCCTCCAGAAGCGCCAGCTCCAGAATGCGGTTCAGCTTGAACGTCCGCATTTCCTGTTTCTCCATGCAGAACGCTTTCAGATACCATGCCTTTGACCTGTAGACAAGCCTGTAAGGCTGCACCGTCCGTTCCCTCTCCGTCCCGTCAGACCCCGCGTACCGAATCCTGATCTGTCTGCAATGGATAACCGCCGTCTTCAGCAGTTCAAATTTTTCCTTGTCGAATCCCTGATTGCCCCATCTGGAAAAATCAATCTCAAGCCAGTTTTCCGAAGGAAGGGCAAACAGGGCGGAAAGCTTCTGCAAAGTCTGGCTTTCAGCGATATTCCGAGTGATATTGATGCTCTGTAACGCCGCGAGAATCTCCCGCTTTTCCTCCCCCGACAGCACGACGTGATCCAGAACAAAGTCATGCATCAGCCGGATGCCGCCGTTTCTGCCCGCCTCCGCATAGATGGGAATGCCCGCCGCGCTCAGCGCGTCGATATCCCTGTAAATCGTCCGGACCGACACCTCGAAACGCTCTGCCAGCTCCGGGGCAGTCGCCTGTCCCCTGTCCAGCAGATAGTATACAATTTTAAAGAGCCTGCTCTCCTGCACCGCCGTTCCCTCCTTCCCCATTAGAATAACGCAAAAATATTGACAAGATATGTCAGGTTTTATTATACCCGTTTCTTTTTCCTATGGCAAACCCGTAACATCGTTACAGTCCTCACCCACGCCAGACTTCGCATTCAGTATCAAAACATCAACCCATATATCGTAACTTCCCGATAAAACTTGACAAGTTCCTTCTATACTGTATAATACAGTATTGTATAATACAATTATGGAGGGCAATCATGTCAACGATTGATTTAATCCTTTTAGGATCGTTATGCCAAAGTCCCAAAAGCGCTTATGACTTACAAAAGCAAATTGAAGCCCGAAACTTATCCAGATGGATAAAAATCGGTTCCTTTACAGTTTACAAGAAAGTGGTGCAGTACGAAACCAAAGGATATGTTGTCAGTAAAACCATCAGGAACGGCAATATGCCTGAAAAAACCTTGTACACCATAACGCCAAGAGGAAAAGATACCGTCAAAGAACTGATGACTCAGTTTTCTTTAGCCGAAACCCGGGTTTTTTTAGATTTTAATGCGGTTATTGTGAATCTGGCATTGGCTGACGAGTCTTTTGCAAAGGAATGTATCGGCAATATAAAAAACAGTATTCAGCACACCAAAAAGCAGATTATGGAACAGCTCACCACGCACAAGGACATACCTCTTTTTGGACACACTATTCTGGAACAGCAGTTTATGCTATTGGAGACATTGGAAAAATGGGAAGACAGCTTTGAAAAAGAATGGGAAAAAGAAAGGACAGAAAAATGAGCATGACGAGTTTTGTTTTAATCAATTTAGCGATTTATCTGCCATTCCACTTATTTGAGGAAGCAGTCGGCGATCTTCCGAAATGGATGTATGAGCATAAATGGCTGCCCTATCATATGACACATGGACACTGGATGGCAAACAACCTGTTTCTCTACTATCCCCCGCTGCTGCTATCCGTCCTTTTATTTGTATGCAGCGATAAACTTGCATGTTTTGGCATAGCCATACTGATCTGGGGAATGGTCAATTTCGGAGACCATTTTTTTTACACAGTCAAAGATAAAAGAGTATCGCCGGGTCTGATCACCGGGACACTCTTTCTTCTCAACTCCATTTGCGGACTGAAAATTTATGTTTTGTCAGATATCTTTTCCGCATATCAGCTGCTATTTGGAATTTTCATCGGCGGCGCACTGTTCGGGCTGCCCATTGGACTATGTGTTGTTTTTTATCCGCTATTCGATAAATATTTCAAGTAGATGCCTGTCATCCTATATTTACGCATCCTCCCACAACACAACCTTCCGCGCCCGCAAGGACTCCTGCACATCGATAATCCGCTGGTTCTCCGACCCCCGGAACCGCAGGCTGATATTCTTTTTCGCCTGCACAAACTCTCCGTCCACGACCACGTCCAGACAAGCCAGAAACTCCTTCATATCCGCCCACTTTTCGCAGAAATCATCCAGAACATCCCTGTCAAAGAGATACCCGGTATAGCACCACACATCCTTGTGCGGAAAACGCGCCCTCACCTCTTTCAGAAGCGGAAGGAGCGCCGTCCAGTTTGCGTATTCCAACGGTTCCCCGCCAAGCAGCGTAAGCCCCGCGATATAATCCGGCGAAAGCGCTTTCAGAATCTCTTCCGCCACCGCCCCCGTAAAGGGCTGTCCATACTGAAAATCCCACGTCTCGGGATTAAAACAGCCCTCACAGTGGTGCGTGCAGCCGCTGACAAAAAGCGTCACCCGCACCCCCGGACCGTTGGCGATATCATACTTCTTTATTTCCCCAAATTTCATCATATCTCCCAAAACTTTTCCGCTATATCTGAGGTCGCGAAGCGATCCTCGCAATCGAGCTTTCTCGATTTGTCATAAATGTAATACTCTTTCCTTAATCTCCTGCGTGCGTCCCTGATTCCAGAACTGCGTCCCGATATAGCCGCAGGTACGCCTCGCCACATTCATCTTGTTCTGGTCGGTGTTGCCGCAGTTGGGGCACTTCCAGATCAGTTTCCCGTCCGTGTCCTCCACGATCTCAATCTCCCCGTGATAGTCACAGGCCTGACAGTAATCGCTCTTGGTATTCAATTCCGCGTACATGATGTTGTCATAAATATACTGCATCAGGGAGAGCACCGCGTCCAGATTGTTCTCCATGTTCGGCACTTCCACATAGCTGATCGCGCCGCCCGGGGAGAGCTCCTGAAACTGGGCTTCGAATTTCAGCTTGTCAAAGGCGTTGATCTCCTCCGTCACATGCACATGGTAGCTGTTCGTGATATAGTTGCGGTCTGTTACACCCTCAATGATACCGAAACGCTTCTGCAGGCACTTCGCAAACTTATATGTTGTGGATTCAAGCGGTGTCCCGTAAAGGCTGAAGTCAATGTTCGTCTCCTCCCGCCACTCCTTGCACGCATTGTTCAAATACTGCATCACTTTCAAGGCAAAATCCGTCGCCTCAGGATCGGTATGGCTCTTCCCCGTCATATAGCGTGTACACTCGCACAGCCCCGCATACCCAAGTGAAATGGTAGAATAGCCGCCGTAGAGAAGTTTGTCGATCTTCTCCCCCTTTTTCAGTCTGGCAAGCGCCCCGTTCTGCCACAGAATCGGCGCCACGTCAGAGAGGGTTCCTTTCAGACGATTATGCCTCGCCATCAGCGCTCTCCTGCACAATTCCAGCCGCTCATCCATAATTTTCCAGAAACGCGCTTTGTTACGTCCTGATGAACACGCCACATCCACCAGATTTAAGGTGACCACACCCTGATTGAATCTGCCGTAAAACTTCGGCTGGTCATTCTCGTCATGGTAGACGGTAAGGAAGGAACGGCAGCCCATGCAGGTATAGCAGTTGCCGTCCTTTAACTGCTTCATGATTTTCTCTGAAATATAATCCGGTACCATGCGCTTCGCCGTGCATTTTGCCGCCAGCTTCGTCAGATACCAGTACTTACTGCCCTCGCGGACATTATCCTCCTCCAGCACATAGATCAGCTTCGGAAAGGCAGGCGTAATATACACGCCCTTCTCATTCTTCACACCCCGGATGCGCTGGTTTAACATTTCCTCTATAATCATCGCCAGATCGTCCCGCAGACGTCCTTCCGGCACCTCGTCGATATACATGAAAACCGTGATAAAAGGCGCCTGTCCGTTGGTCGTCATCAGCGTAATAACCTGATACTGGATGATCTGCACGCCCTGTCTGATCTCGTCCTTCACACGCCGCTCTGCAATCGCGTTGATCTGCTCCTCCGTGGCGGCAACACCCATCTCCTCCATCTCTGCGCGCACTTTACCGCGGAACTTCTCACGGCTCACATTCACAAAGGGCGCCAAGTGGGAAAGAGAAATACTCTGCCCGCCGTACTGGCAGCTTGCGATCTGCGCAATGCTCTGGGTCGCCACATTGCAGGCCGTGGAAAAGCTCTTTGGCTTGTCAATCATGGTCTCGCTGATCACCGTACCATTCTGCAGCATATCCTCCAGATTGACCAGACAGCAATTGTGCATATGCTGGGCAAAATAGTCCGCGTCATGGAAATGAATCACGCCCTGCTCGTGGGCCTCCACGATATCCGGCGGAAGCAAAAAGCGCTTCGTGATATCCTTGCTCACTTCTCCTGCCATATAATCCCTCTGTACACTGTTGACCGTAGGATTTTTGTTGGAATTTTCCTGCTTTACTTCCTCATTATTGCACTCTAAAAGACTTAAGATCTGCTCATCCGTGGAGTTGGACTTGCGCACAAGCGCCCTCTTATAGCGGTAAGTGATATAATTTCTGGAAATGGTGTAGGCACGATACTTCATAAGCTGGTTCTCCACCATATCCTGAATTTCCTCCACGCTCGGAGCCCTTCTCATCTCCTCACAGTGATCGGCCACCACAGAGGCAATCTCGTCGATCTCATCCTCCGTCAGCCGGTCTTCCTCCTTCACGCTGCTGTTCGCCTTTTTAATTGCCGCTATGATCTTCTTCAGATCAAAATTGACCTCCACGCCGCTTCTCTTGATAATCTTCATTCCATAGCCCCCATATTCTATCTGACACCCAATATCGTGTATGTTTTTTTTGTCACTCCCCGTTGCACGTACTATATATTGTATCACGGCAAAATATTATGTCAAGTTCTTGTGGTGTTTATTTTCGGAAAATCTTGATAAGTGCCGTTAATCGACCCGGTCAATTTTTGCTGATTATTCACATCTCAGTTTCATATTTGCTCATGTACGATGCCCTTCACTCCTTCTTCCATCCGGGCTCATCTTCCAGCATCCCCAAAATCTCCTCCTTTGTATACAATTCCGCCGGTTCCACACATGCCGCCTTGTCGATCCGCTCCGCAATCTGCGCCTCATACTCGGTTTCCGTCACCGGGCATCCTTCCCAGAAATAATCAAAATTCACAGTCTCCCCGTCACAGGATTCGCTGCACCACTGACAAACGCTTCTAACTGTCTGTCCTTCCATTCCAGCTCGTTCCCGTCCCGTTTTTTAAGCTGCTCGTCCCTGCAGCGGACATACTGCTCCATTGGAATCTCCTCTTCCCGGCCGGCAGTGAAGTAATCCTCTTCATCCATGTCCCCGTTCCGGTTTTCATCTGACCAGTAAAACGCCCCCTCCCTTTTTGTACCGCCGTCAGCGTCCACTTTCATAAATGCGATCCATTCACTCCCGTATCCCTGATGATAATACAAGATCCCGCACTGTCCGTCCCAAGCAAGAGGCTCATGCCCCCACCAGCCCTCAAACAAAATCTGCGGCAGGCTGCCACACGCCTTGACCGCATAATATGCCACGCTGTCCCTGATATGCAGTTCTTCCACACCGTCACCGTCTATATCATAAAAACAGTATTCGATGTCATTGTCCCAGAACAGCTCGGCGATCGAAACCTGTTCCTTTTTCCGAGTTACTGTGAGTTCCCCACTCAGAAAACGCTCATAAATTTCCATTGTATCTAAGTGGGAATCCGTATCATACAGTCCGGCGCTCTCCGAACCGCCTGTATCCGCCGCCTCCTGTTCCTCAATCTCTTCCACGGGAATCCCGCCGTCTTCTATTATGATGCTGTTATCTTCTGTCAGAATGCTGTCATTCTCCTCCGGCCCTGCTTCCTCTGCCGTATCCGGCACGCTGGCGCCATCTGTGCCCGCTGCATTGCCACAGCCGGTAAGAAATACCAATGTAGCGATGATCACCGGAATCACGCACCCGATTATGTGTCGTTTTATATTTACACGCATTCGGTCTCCTCCTTGGCATAAGGCGTTTGCAGACACAAAAAGGCTCCGCACCCGCGAAGCCTTTCTACATTGGAAAAGCTGGAAAAGGGACTCGAACCCTCGACCTACTGATTACGAATCAGTTGCGCTACCAACTGCGCTATTCCAGCATATTCCTACAACAATGATTATTATATGATGGAACGGATCATTTTGCAAGAGATTTTTTTAGAAATTGTATTCTTTGCATCAATCGGATTCCTGTCGGCCCTCCTTCACGTGCACATCCACCTGTGGGAAGGGAATCCCGATCCCCGCCTCGTCCAAGGCATACTTCACCGATTCCATAAGCCGCCACCTGGTTTCCCAGAAATTTTCATTGGCGCTGTAGCAGCGCAGATTCAGAACCACACTGCTGTCCGCCAGTTCCTCCACAAACACCCGCTTCTCTTCCGCCTGCAAAACGCCGGGGTCTTCCTCCAAAACCTTGAGGAGCGCCTCCTTCGCCCAGCGAATGTCCGCCTCATAGGAAATCCCCACCTTAATATCCATTCTGCGGTCATTCAGCGTACTCATATTCAAAATATTGCTGTTTGCAAGCTCCCCGTTCGGCACCACCACCATATGGCGATCCGGCGTGATCAGTCGCGTATAAAAGAGCTGTACGTCCTCCACCGTCCCCTCATTGCCGACGGCGTCCCGGATATAGTCCCCGACCTTGAATGGCTTTAGAAGCAGAATCAATACGCCGCCCGCAAAGTTCGACAGGCTGCCCTGCACCGCCAGACCGATCGCCACGCCCGCGGAGCCGACCAAGGCGACCACGCTGGTGGCATCCAGCCCAAAGGATGAGGCGATCATAAACAGCAGCAGGATGTAAAGCACTGTCTTGACAAGGGAATCCAGAAAACGGCTCACCCCCACGTCCACATTTCGGCGCTCAAAAGATTCCCTAAGGATTCTGCGTATCAGCTTAATAAGCTGTATGCCGATAAAAAATACAACCAGCGCCAGAAGCACCCTGACTCCCAGACGAAGTATTTTCTCGGGCAGTTCCTGCAGATACCGCTCGATCAACCCCACATTCAATTCATCCGAAGCGATATATTCTATTTCCTTAAGCTGCTCTTCCACAACCTGATCTTCCATGCCTCCCCACACCTTTCATCTCACAGCTGCGTGATCCGTGAACCCGGTTTCCTGACTCTGTCCATCCACAGACTTCCTATTTATTCTCCGCAATATCCTCCGCCATTTTACCGTCTGTCGTTTTTATCTCATCCGTTCCCACGGCGGCTGATTTCTTCACTGACGTTTTCCCCTTCGACCCTGCCTTCTTATCCGACGGGGACTTTCTCCCGCCGACCTTCGATCCTGCCTTTACCCCGGACGCCTCCTTCGATTCCGCTTTCCCGTCCGACGCGGACTTCTTTGCCGCAGTTTTCGGCTTTTTCGTCAACTCCTGCAGCTTTTGCGCCGCCGCCTCAGCCGCTTTCTCCAGTACTTCCGCCGCCTTCGCACTCTCCCTTGCCTCCGCGGCCGCACGTCTTGCCAGTTCCTTCGCCTCAGCCGCCGCCTTCTTAGCCTGCTCTCTGGCCTCCGCCGCAGCCTGCGCCGTTCGCTCCGCTTCTTCTTTTGCCAGACGCCTCTCCTCGGCCTCTTTTGCCAGACGTTTCTCCTCCGCACGTCTGCGCGTAATCTCTGCCTTTTCCTCCTTCGTATAAGGCGTGTAGGAGAAAATACTGATGCTCAGGGGCGCGCTCACCATATCAATGGCGTAAGGCTTACCGTCCCACTCCATCTCCATCGCGTCACAGACATGCTTATTCAAAATACCGCAGCCGCCGTACGCCGAATCATCCGTGTTAAAGACCTCTCGGTACTTTCCCTCACAGGGCACGCCCACCCGGAACTCCTGCCTCGCGTCGGCAAAATTCGCCACCACCACCAGCATATCTTTGACGTCGTCCGTCTTTCTGATATAGGACAGCATACAGGCGTTCGGCGTGATGCAGTTAATCCACTCAAAGCCTTCCCAGGAAGTGTCTTTTTCATAAAGGGCCGGGGAAGACACATAAAACTTATTTAGTGCAGCCACCATCTGATTGAGCTTGTTGTGATCCGCCTGCTCCAAAAGCCCCCACTCCACAGCCCGCTTTTCATTAAACTCGTTATATTCCCCAATATCCTGCCCCATAAACAGGAGCTTCTTGCCCGGATGCGTCATATGATAAGCATAAGTTAAGCGCAGGTTTGCAAACTGCTTCTCCCGCTCGCCCGGCATCCTGCTAAGGAGTGTTCCCTTGCCATGCACCACCTCGTCATGGGACAGCACCAGCATAAATTTCTCACTGTAAGCATAAATCATGCTGAAAGTCAGATCGTTGTGCCGCCCCGAACGGAAAAAGGGATCTGTCGTGATGTAGCCCAGATAATCATTCATAAAGCCCATATTCCATTTCAGGTCGAAGCCCAGACCATCCTCGTCGAGAGCGCCCGTGATCTTCGGCCACGCCGTGGATTCCTCCGCAATCATCAGCACCCCGGGATTGCGTTTCTTCATAATGGAGTTCAAGTGCTTTAACAGCTCCACCGCCTCCAGATTTTCATGACCGCCGTAGATATTTGCCACCCACTCCCCGTCGTTCTTTCCATAGTCCAGATAGAGCATGGAAGCCACCGCGTCTATGCGGATTCCGTCTGCGTGGTATTTTTCCACCCAGTACAACGCATTGGCGATCAGGTAATTGCTAACCTGCGGCCGCCCGTAATTGTAAATTAACGTCCCCCAATGCGGGTGGAAGCCCTGCCTCGGATCCTGATGCTCGTACAGGCAGGTGCCGTCAAAACCCGACAAGCCGTAAGTGTCTCTCGGGAAGTGCGCTGGCACCCAATCCAGAATCACGCCGATCCCCGCCCGGTGCATTTCGTCCATAAAGTACATAAAGTCCTCCGGCGTACCGTAACGGGAAGTAGGCGCATAATAACCGATCACCTGATAGCCCCAGGACTCATCCAGCGGGTGCTCCATCACCGGCATCAGTTCAATATGCGTATATCCCATCTTCTTCACATAATCAATGATCTTCGGCGCAAGTTCCCTGTAAGTGAAAAACTCCCTGCCGTCAGAAGGCTTCTCAAAAGAACCGAGATAGAGCTCATACACGCTCATGGGCCGATCTTCCGCCTGTCTGTCCGCGCGCTCCTTCATCCACTTTCCGTCCTTCCAGGAAAATCCCTCGATGTCCCGCACCACAGAGGCGCTCTCCGGCCGCATCTGTGCACCGAAACCGTAAGGATCCGCCTTCATAAACACCAGGCCGCTCTTTGCCTTAATCTCAAATTTATAGCATTCTCCCACCTTCACATCGGGAATAAAAATCTCAAAAATGCCGGAGTCCCAAAGTCTGCGCATCTGGTGAACCCTGCCGTCCCAGCCGTTGAAATCACCCACCACGCTGACCCGCAGAGCGTTCGGCGCCCAAACCGCAAAGGAAATGCCCGCGACTCCATCCACGACCTGCGGATGCGCCCCCAGCTTTTCATAAATGCTGTAATGGATGCCCGCATCAAACTTCTCCGTATCCTCTTTGGTAATCTGCGGCGCGAAGTTGTAAGCGTCCCGCATCTTTCTCAAACTGCCGTTTTCCGCCTCCACCACATACTCGTAAGCGGGAACCGCCTTTCCCGGTAAAAGCAGGGCGAAATATCCCTCCTCGTCGGCCTCCTCCATCCGATAGCTCTTATCCCCGTCCAGAAGCTGCAGCCGCACGCTCTTCGCCCCCGGCTGAAAGGTCTGCACCAGCACCGAACTGCCTGTCACATGCGCACCCAGAATCTCATGCGGATTATCCGACTCCGAGTATACAATCTCCTCTATTTTCGCCCAGTTCATCAACTTATATGTTCTCTTATTCATCCGCAGCCACCCTGCCTTTCTGAAATTTCATATTTAATCTATTTCCACAGTCACAGCAAATACTACTTAGACTTGCACTGCACAAATATTTGTTTTAGCCCCTCATGCCGTCTGCCTGCTCACCCGTCGTACCCTCGCCCGGCTCCTCAATGCAGTGAATCAGAAGACCGCTCCGAAGCTTCGGCTCAAACCAGGTAGATTTCGGAGGCATCAGCTTTCCCGCATCCGACACGGCAAACAGCTCATGGATATCTGTGGGAAACATGGCAAAGGCAACCGTCGCATCCGTATGTACTCTCCGCTCCAGCTCCGCAAGCCCTCTGATCCCGCCCACAAAATCAATCCGCTCATCCACCTTTGGATCCGCAATACCAAACACCGGCTCCAGCAGTTCTCTCTGTAAAATTGCCACATCCAGATCCTCCACCGGATCCCCTGTATAACGCCTGCTATTTATAGTGAGACGATACCAGTCGTCCCGATAGTACATGCCGATCTCACCCTTTTTCTGCGGCTTATACGATTCTTTCCCCATTTTTTCCAGTGTAAAGGCGGCTTTCACCTGATCTATCAAACCGCTCTCGTCGAAATCTGCTCCCGGCTTCACCACCCGGTTATAATCCATAATCATAAGCTGGTCGTCCGGAAACAGAACCGACAGGAAATAATTAAATTCCTCTTTCCCCGTATAATCGGGAAACGCAGCCCTTCTTTTCTTAGAAACCCGCACCGCCGACGCGCATCTGTGATGGCCGTCCGCAATATAGACGGACTCCACCCGCCGGAAAGCGTCTCTGATCCGCTCTACAGCCTCCGCTCTGTCGATCACCCAAAGTCTGTGGGTGACACCGTCCGCCGCCGTAAAATCGTAGACAGGGTCGCCCTCCATGGCCTGCCTGACCTCCCGCTCAATCTCCTCTCTTTTGCGGTAGGCAAGAAAGATCGGACCGGTCTGGGCACTGCACACATCCACATGCCTGATGCGGTCAGCCTCCTTATCTGCCCGGGTGTTCTCGTGTTTCTTTATCACCTGCGCATCGTAATCGTCCACGGAAGCGCATGCGCCGATTCCCACCTGGGATCTGCCGTTCATCACCAGCTCATAGACGTAATACGCCTCTTTTTCCTCCTGCACCAAAAGCCCGTCCTCTATCATCTGTTCGAGCATTTCCCGCGCTTTCTCATAAACCTCCGGTGCATACATGTCATACCCTTCCGGGAACTGCGTCTCCGGCCTGTCTATCCGGAGAAACGTGTAATCATCTCCCCGCACGGCCTCTCTGGCCTCGTTTCTATTGTAAACATCGTAAGGCAGCGCCGCGATTCTGTCCGCCAAATCTGCCCTGGGCCTGACCGCCCGAAACGGAATGATATCTGCCATCTGTCTCTCCCTTTTTTCTATATTCTGTAAACGTATGATTACATTCTAACAAATAACGCTGGCTACCACAAGGGAATTGTGATATTATTGATAGGCATGAGCAGTGCCAAATATGGCAGAAGCAGACCGACTGCTTGCAGGCGGAGCTGCCTGTGACGTATTTGATAGGGCGAAGCCCGCAAACGGGAAAAGCCGCAGGCTTTTCGAGTATGCACTGCTAAAAAAATGAAAGCAGCATATAAAAGGAAAGGAAGATGCACATGACCAGCGAAGAACAGAAAATTTTGGATCGGATCAACGCTTACGCGGAAAATGCCCTTGCGGACATCGATCCCCAGAAGACCAGAATTTCATTTCAATTAGAAGCCTTAAAGCCTGTGATGCAGGAAATTGCCGACGAGACCGGGAAAACAGTGGAGGATATCTTCATCCTCTATATGGATCTGGCCAGTGAAGCCGCCGTGGAAGCCGACAAAAAACTGCAGGCGACGCTGGAGGACGAGGAGAACGCCGACTTTTCTTCCATCGCCAACCGGCTGAACTGACCAAGCGCCGCGCAGCCCGCATGCTGTGAAACGGCAAACTTCCATATGCGGGCCTGTGCATTCGAACAGGGAAGCGCTATCCTTCCCTACTCGCCGCTAAAGCGCCCCATGCGCCGCTTTAGCGGCATACTCGCTCTGCATGGGGCTGCGCATAAAATGAGGGCCTGCCGTATCTTATGGCAAGCCCTTTTGATATTCACTTGGGTTCCGCTTACATTCTACATCGCCCGACAACATATCCGACAGAAATATCGGTTTAACCTGTTCTACTTCACCACTCTTACCCTGAACACGCCGTCGATAGACTGGAGTTTCTCGATAATCTCTTCCGAGGCGGGCTGTTCAATATCCAGCATGGTGTAAGCCACTTCTCCCCTCGACTTGTTCATCATGTCGGAAATATTTATGTTGTTGTCACCAAAGCAGGCGGTAAACTTGGTAATCATGTTGGCGATATTCTTATGGAAAATCGCTACCCGGCCTGCCTGTTCGCAGATTCCCATATCGCACTTCGGATAGTTTACACTGTTGGCAATATTGCCGTTCTCCAGATAATCCTTCATCTGCTTCACAGCCATCACCGCACAATTGTCCTCGGACTCTTCCGTGGACGCGCCGAGATGCGGAATCACGATACAGCCTTCCTGCCCCGCTGTGGTGGCATTCGGGAAATCAGACACATACTTTCTCACCTTGCCGGCCTGAATGCTCTCCAAAACCGCTTTTTCATCTACAAGAAGATCCCTCGCAAAGTTCAGAAGAATCACGCCGTCCTTCATCTGGTCGAGCGCCTCTTTATTAATCATACCTTTCGTCGCATCCATCAATGGGACATGGATCGTGATGATATCGCACTCCTGATAGATATCCTCCACATGAATCACATGCTTCACGTCGCGGCTTAAATTCCACGCCGCATCCACGGAAACGTAGGGGTCATAGCCGTAAACCTCCATGCCAAGGTGCTTCGCTACATTGGCCACCCTGACGCCGATGGCGCCCAGCCCGATGATACCAAGCTTCTTGCCCTCGATCTCCGTACCCGCAAAATTCTTCTTGGCCTTCTCCGCGTTCTTGCCCACGTTCTCATCCGCCTGGTTCTCCTTCACCCACTCGATGCCGCCTACAACGTCACGGGAAGCGAGGAGCATTCCGGCGATCACCAGCTCTTTCACACCGTTCGCGTTGGCGCCGGGCGTGTTGAACACCACGATGCCCTTCTCCGCACATTTGTCCAGCGGAATGTTATTGACTCCCGCACCCGCGCGGGCGATGGCGAGAAGCCCGGCAGGCAGCTCCATATCGTGCATGGCTGCGCTTCTGACCAGAATGCCGTCAGCCTCCTCCATGTTTTCCGTCTTCACATACTGTTCGCTGAATTTCTCCAGCCCCACCTGCGCGATGGGATTTAGACAATGATATTTAAACATTTGTACAGCCTTCCTTTACTTGTTAATTACATCACGCTCGCTATTTATATATGTCACTCAAGCGTTTTCGCTCTCAAACTGTTTCATAAACGCTACCAGCTTCTCCACGCCCTCCACAGGCATCGCATTGTAAATGCTTGCGCGCATACCGCCCACGGTTCTGTGTCCCTTCAGATTCACGAACCCGGCTGCCGTCGCCTCTTTGATAAATTTCGCGTCCGTCTCCTCATTGCCCGTCACAAAAGGTACATTCATAAGAGAGCGGTCCTCTTTTCTGACCGTGCCCTTGAAAAGCCTGCTCTCGTCGAGGAAATCATAGAGGATTTTCGCCTTCTTCTCGTTTAACGCCTTCATCGCCTCAAGGCCGCCGTTTTTCAGAAGCCACTTGAACACCTTACCGCAGATATAGATGCCGTAGCAGGGAGGCGTATTGTACAGGGAGTCATTGTCCGCGTGTACCTTGAATTTCATCATGGTGGGCGTACCGGGGAGCACCTCATCCGTCAGAAGGTCTTCCCTGATAATGACAACCTGTGTGCCCGCAGGCCCTACATTCTTCTGCACGCCCGCGTAAATCAGACCATACTTTGTCACATCCATAGGCTCCGACAGGAAGCAGGAGGACACATCGGAAACAAGAATTTTGCCCTTCGTGTTCGGCAGGGTATGATACTTGGTTCCGTAGATCGTATTGTTCTCGCAGATATAGACATAATCCATATCATCTGTTATGGGAAGATCGGAACAATCCGGAATATAGGAGAATGTCTCGTCTGCAGAGGACGCCAGCTCCACGGCCTCCCCGTAAATCTTCGCCTCCGCAAAAGCCTTTTTCGCCCACTGTCCCGTCAGGATATAGCCCGCCTTGCGGTTCTTCATCAGATTCATGGGAACCGACGCAAACAAAAGGCTCGCGCCGCCCTGTAAAAACAGTACCTTATAATTGTCAGGAATGTTCAGAAGCGCACGCAGATCCGCCTCCGCCTCCTTGATAATCGTGTCGTACACCTTCGACCGATGGCTCATTTCCATGACCGACATTCCCGATCCCTTGTAGTCAAGCATCTCCTCCGCAGCCTCTTTTAACACCTCTTCCGGCAAAACTGCGGGACCCGCTGAAAAATTATACACTCTGGACACTTTTCTCTCCTCCCGTCCTCATTCGTCTCCGTTTACAAAAACCAAAACTTATTTTACGCCCTTCGGACACTTTAGTCAATTACTTTGTTAAACAATTCATTTCCCGTCAACTTCGTGCCAGCACGATTTGCCTGTAAAATTCGCTCTGCCTGCGCCGCTAATAAAACATGACGACCGGTGTCCCCACTTCGGCCATGTCGAAAAGCTGTTCCATCGCCGCGCGAGGGGTGTTGATACAGCCGTGGGAACCGTTTGTCTGGTAGATCGTACCGCCGAACTTTCCCCGCCACGCCGCGTCGTGGATACCGATGTTCCCCTTTACAGGCATCCAGAAGTCCACGTGGGAAGCATAGTTCGGGCCCCTCAAAATGCGGTTTTTCTGCTTCGCGTACACAAAATTGACCCCAGAGGGCGTCCCCATCCTGCGTGATGTGTTTCCCGTAACGATGGGCGTATCTATCGTCAAAACACCGTCCACGTAATAGTACATCTTCTGCTCGGTCATGTCCACCTCTATGTAGGTAGCGCCGATATCCTCGCTGCCCTTCTTCCAAGCCTCCTGCATGTAGACAGGCTCATGCACCTCTCTCTTTTTCCCATAAAAGGCTTCCGTCAGGTAGGCCGTCTCCGCCTCCCTGTCTATCTTGTTGCCGTAAAGACCGCCCTCCACCGTCACCACATCCCCTCTGGTGGAAAGGAACTGCCTGCTGGCCCCCACGGTATCATACTTTGCCGCCAAATTTTCCACAAATTCTTCTATCGCATGTTCCTTCAGCCGGAATTCCCCCGCTTCATCTAATAAAAAACGCCCGTTATCATCAAGTGCTATCCAGTCGCAGACGACGGACGCATCCACGGGGATTTCCTCCTCCCCCATCCGATAGACAATGCCGCAGTCCTGAAAATCTTCCAGCTTTTCCCAGAGTTCCAGCGTCTCCCGCATCTGCGCCGTCAGCTCCAGGTCATGATAACAATTGGCATCTCTCAGGGACACCTCTCTCTCGGACGCCTCGATGGCGGCAAGAACCGCTCCTTTTGCCTGCTCGGTAAAAAGTACATCCGTCCGCTCGTTCACCAGCTCATAGCCCTTCGGTGTGCGGACGATCTCTACCCTGCGCTCCCGGTCTGCCCGTTCCTCCTGACAGAAGGGAAGGGCCGCAAAGCAGGCGTCAAAGGCCTTTCGGTCGTAGGACACCACCGGCGCAAGTTCTACCTTATGTCCTCCCACCAGACTTTCAATCCACATCCACGGATTCTGTCGCTTCTGATAAATCTCGAGTGCTTTTTTAAAATCAAACTGATAGGAAATCTCCTCCGCGGATATCACATAAGTGCTGCCGTCTTTATCCTCCACGGTGACGCCTTCGTATGTGAAATCTTTTACCAGCTCATCGTTTACCTCCTGAATGCTCCTGCCGGTACAATAGATTCCGTTTATCCATGTCCCATAGGTAAACGCGTTGTGGTAATACACGGCCAGTCCCAGATAAGTCGCCATCAGACTGACTGTGACGACGCCCAGGATGACCGCCAAATGCTTTAGTAATCTCTTCATAAGCCGACCTTCATATCAGAACTACTTTTCCTCTTTGAGATCTCCCGCGTCAAAAGCTTCGCTGATGGGCGCGCCCGCAGGCACCATGGGAAATACCTTATCATCCTCCGGTATCACGCAGTTCAATAACACAGGTTTCTTTAATGCGATGGCTTTTTCGACCGCAGGAGCCACCTCCTCCTTCTTCATCACAAGGATCGCCTCACAGCCAAGCCCTTCCGCGACCTTGCAGAAATCCACGCCGTCATCCAGAACCGTCTGAGAATAACGTTTCCCATAAAACAGAGTCTGCCACTGTCTGACCATGCCCAACACATGGTTGTTGATCACTACCTGAATGATCGGTATGTTGTAGCGGCTTGCCGTGGCCAGTTCGTTCATGTTCATGCGGAAACACCCGTCGCCCGCGATATTGATACAGATTTTGTCAGGCCGCCCCATCTTTGCCCCGATGCAGGCTCCCAGGCCGTAGCCCATAGTGCCGAGTCCTCCGGAAGTAAGCAGGGTGCGGGGGCTGGAATACTTGTAATACTGTGCCGCCCACATCTGATGCTGTCCCACGTCCGTAGTTATGATGGCGTTGCCGCCGGTCACTCGGTCGATCTCTTCCATAATATAGGGGCAGGAGAGCACGCTCTCGTCATAGTTCAGCGGATATTTCTTTTTCAGCTCCGCAATATGTGCCATCCACTCCCCATGTTCCTGTTTAGAGAGTTTCCCGTTCAGCTTCGTGAGCACTTCCTTTAAATCGCCCACAAGAGAAACGTCGGTCTTAATATTTTTGTTGATCTCTGCCGCATCCACGTCGATGTGAAGCACCTTCGCGTGCTCCGCAAATTTCTTCGGGTTGCCCACCACACGGTCTGAAAAACGTGCGCCGAGAGCGATCAGCAGGTCGCACTCGCTGACGCCGAAATTGGAGGTCTTCGTGCCGTGCATACCGATCATGCCCGTGTACCTCTCGCCGTGGCCGTCGATCACGCCCTTCCCCATCAGCGTATCACAGACAGGAGCGTCCACCAGACCGGCAAAGGTTCTCACTTCCTCGTAAGCCTCTGAGATCACCGCGCCGCCGCCTACATAGAT
>VSNH01000063.1:2490-19330 GCA_009774215.1 Lachnospiraceae bacterium | reverse complement strand
TACGAGATCTTTATGGACGCGGTGGATAAGATGGTAGACAAGGCGTGCGACGAGGAGACGGAAGCCGCGCTCAGAGAATGCGCGGCGACGCAGGAGGGCGTGCTCGGCGTGGATCTTTTGCACACGAGAGTTTTCGGCAACAAAATTTATGTGGATATCGAGATATGCGCGGACGGGGAGGAGACGCTTCGGCGCGCCCACGAGACGGCGGAGCGGGTGCATGATTCCATTGAGAAGAATTTTCCCAAGGTGAAGCATATTATGGTGCATGTGAATCCGGGGGAAGTGTAGACATAGCGGCAGTTACTTTTCACATCCGCGTCATGCATAAGCTGCATGGTGTCGTTGCAAATTTCGCATAGAATTGTTTGGACAGAAAACTTGTGCGGCAAAGAAGAATAACATATAATGAAAAGAGGACAACATCAGTTCTGGGAGGAGTGCGGCGACGTATCGCCAGTGTCTCGGTTCACACACAGAATATCCCGGAGAACACTTGGCGGCTGATGTTGTCCCTTTTTTGCGCGAATAAGCAGAGTAGGAAGGCCGAGGAAGCAGGCGTCATGCTTGCAGGCTGTTCTCGGATCAAGGTCACCGGAATGATTAGGAATGGTGACTTTGCCGGATTTGGATGGGTGAACATAAGAATAATGTGAGCCGGTTACCTTCTTGGGCTGCCGTCCGTCAGCTAAGAATATTTACTTAATTTCAAAGAATCCAATTCGGTATCTCGGTCTTAATTGCATTATACGCATTAGAGGCAAGAGAATTCTTAAAGAAAATTTGTGTTCTCTTCTTGACAAACGAATGAATATATGTTTGAATGTTCATATAAAAAATGGAAGTGCAGGGGGAGAAACAGATGACAAGAAAACAGAAGAAGGTTTTTATTAGAATTTTCATTGCTGCCGTCCTTGTGATCGGCCTGCTTTTTATGCCGATACAGAATCAGTGGCTGCGCTTTGCGCTCTTTATGGTGCCCTATCTTGTGATCGGCTATGACATTTTGCGCAAGGCGTTTCTGGGTGTGATCCACGGGGAAGTTTTCGACGAAAATTTCCTGATGGCTGTGGCCACCGTGGGAGCCATTCTCCTGGGGGAGTACACGGAAGGTGTGGCGGTTATGCTCTTTTACCAGATTGGCGAGCTTTTCCAGAGCTATGCGGTGGGAAAGAGCAGAGGAAACATTGCGAAGCTGATGGATATCCGTCCGGATTATGCCAACGTTGAGGTGGAAGGACGGATGGAACAGGTGGATCCGGATGAGGTAGAGATCGGCACGGTTATTACGGTTATGACCGGTGAGAAGGTGCCCATCGACGGCATTGTGGAGGAGGGGGAGGCATCCCTGAACACAAGCGCGCTGACCGGGGAGAGCCTGCCCAGACAGGTGGGCGCGGGCGATCAGGTCATCAGCGGCAGCGTGAATATGTCCGGTGTATTGAAGCTGCGCACGACGAAGGAATTTGGGGAATCGACGGTCTCCAAAATTCTGGAGCTTGTGGAAAATTCCAGCATGAAAAAGTCCCGCTCCGAGAATTTTATCACCAGATTCGCCAGATACTATACGCCTGCGGTCTGCTACGGCGCGCTGGCGCTGGCGCTTCTTCCGCCAATCTTATGTCTGATTTTCGGGTATGAGCCGCACTGGTCCAAGTGGGTGACAAGAGCATTGACCACATTAGTCATAAGCTGCCCATGCGCACTGGTGATTTCCATTCCCTTAAGCTTTTTCGGAGGGATTGGCGGTGCGTCCGCAAAGGGTATTTTGGTGAAAGGCTCCAACTATCTGGAGGCGCTTTCGGAGACGAAATATGTGGTCTGCGATAAGACGGGGACGCTGACGAAAGGCGTGTTTGAAGTGACCGCAAAGAAAGCGGTGTCGGGTTTCTCCGAGGAGGAACTGATCGAGTACGCGGCCTGCGCGGAAAGCTATTCCGGCCATCCGATCAGCAGAAGTCTGCGGGAGGCGTACGGGAAGGAAATTGACCGGAACCGGGTGAAGGATGTGGAGGAAATCAGCGGTCATGGCGTCTGCGCCAGTGTGGACGGACGGATGGTGGCGGCGGGCAACCGCAGGCTGATGGAACGGCTGCAGATTATGCCGGAGGAGGTTCCCGGGATCGGGACACAGGTGTACGTGGCGGTGGACGGCATCTACGCCGGATGCATTCTGATTTCCGATGTGGTGAAGCCCGGCGCGAAGGAGGCACTTACGGCGATTAAGAAGGCTGGCGTTCGAAAAATAGTTATGTTAACCGGAGATGCAAAGCCTGTGGCGGATGCGGTGGCGGCGGAGCTCGGTGTGGACGAAGTGAGAAGCGAACTTTTGCCGGCGGATAAGGTGGTTGAGGTGGAAAAGCTTCTGGCGGCGAAAGGAAAGAAGGAGAAACTTGCTTTTGTGGGGGACGGCATCAACGATGCGCCGGTGCTTTCCCGGGCGGATTTAGGGATTGCCATGGGAGCGCTCGGCTCCGACGCGGCGATCGAGGCGGCGGATATCGTGCTGATGGACGACGATCCGGCAAAGATCGCGCTGGCCATGCAGATTTCCAGAAAGACACTGCGGATTGTACATGAAAATATTGTCTTTGCGCTGGCGGTGAAATTTGCCTGTCTGGCCTTGGGCGCAGTGGGCGCGGTCGGCATGTGGTGGGCTATCTTTGCGGATGTGGGCGTGATGATTTTGGCGGTGATTAACGCAACGCGGGCACTTGCAGTGGGGCGGATTTAAAAAATACTATGTCTTTCTTGCGCAATATGTGTTAGAATGAAAAAGATGAGTGGAGGTGACCTTATTAATGAGCACAGATTTGCGCAAGAGAAAGATCACTTATACGATAATATTAACTTCCGATTCTCCTGCGGCGCACCATCGGAGAATGCACATTAAGACGGGCGCGCTGGCGGTAGTATCCTTTGTGGTGTTTGTGGCCGTGATTTGCTATGCGGTGTATACGACCATCACCATGGGAGGCTACATAGAGCGGAACGCCAAGCAGCTTGAGCAGCTTGTTCAGATGAAGACAGAGAACGAGACGCTGGCGGCGGAAAAGGAAAGTCTTGCCGGGAAAGTATCTTCGCTGGAGGAGACGTTAAGCCGCAAGGAAGAGCAGGAGCATGAGCTGGTGGCGGCCCATGAGGAAAATTACATTCCGAAAGGATTCCCCATGAGCGGCGCGGCGCAGATTAAGGAAGAGAATACAGCGGCGCAGGATGAGGCCGACGAGGATGAGAATACGCTGAAGGTTGAGGCGAACGAGGAGTGGAAGGAACTCATTTTCGTGGCGGCGGAAGGGACGAAAGTGGTTGCCACCGCACCGGGCACGGTGAAGGAAGTCCGGGAGGCGGAGGGCGAAGTAAGCTACGTGATAATCGACCATGGAAACGGCTACGTCACCACCTATCGGAATCTGGGAAGCCCCATTGTGGAGGAGGGCAGTCAGGTTGTGAAGGGTGTGGCGCTTTTTCTGGTGGGCGAAGATAACACGGAGACGGGCTACAGTATCCAGAAGGATGACAGCTATGTGGATCCGCTTGATATGATTGAGATTAAAGGTTAGGGAGGAAGCTATGTTGGGAAAAAAGTCGGTAGAACAGATTAACGCAAAGATCAGCAGCATCATTGGCGCTGATATGGTGGTGGACGGCGACATCCGCGCCAAAGAGGCCGTTCGCGTGGAGGGGAGCGTAACCGGAGACGTGGAGACGGAGGGCGCGCTCATAATCAGTTCCAGCGGTAAAGTGAAGGGCAATGTGAAGGGCAGCAGTATTATAATAGGCGGTTCTCTGGAGGGCGATCTTACTTCCGGCGGCAGAACTGAGGTAGCCTCCACCGGTAAGGTGATCGGCAATATCCGCACGAAGAGTCTGGTTGTGGATGAAAACGCGGTATTCCAGGGACAATGTATCATGAATACAGAAGGGCTTTCGCCTCTGTCGGAAACTTCTTCCAATGTATCTGAGACGGAAGAGCAGAAGGAAGAAGAATCCAAAAAGGATAACAACAATAATAACAACAATAATAACAAATGGAATAAGAGATAAATAACGTGGATCAGATATCTTTATTTGACAGGGAAATGCCGCAGCCTCTGGCGGCGAAGCTCAGACCCGGCAGTCTGGAGGAGTATGTGGGGCAGGGGCATCTGCTTGGAAAAGGCAAGGTGCTTCGGAAGCTGATCGAGCAGGATCAGGTTTCCTCTATGATTTTCTGGGGGCCGCCGGGGGTGGGAAAGACTACGCTGGCAAGAATTATTGCCAATAAAACGAAGTCTTCCTTTATTGATTTTTCGGCAGTGACAAGCGGTATCAAAGAGATCAGAACCGTTATGGAGCAGGCGGAGAAAAACCGCCAGTACGGTGTTCGAACGATTTTATTTGTGGACGAGATACACCGTTTTAACAAGGCGCAGCAGGACGCTTTTCTTCCTTTCGTGGAAAAGGGGAGCATTATTCTGATCGGCGCGACGACAGAAAATCCATCTTTTGAGATTAACAGCGCTCTTTTATCCCGCTGCAAGGTGTTTGTGCTGCAGGCGCTCACCACGCAGGAGATCAAAGAGCTGTTGTCGCATGCGCTGACGGACGCCAGAGGCTTCGGAAATCAGACGGTGCATATCGACGACGAGACGCTTGAGATGATCGCCGTCTTTGCCAACGGCGATGCCAGAAACGCTCTCTCCACGCTGGAAATGGTTGTGCTAAACGGAGAGATGGACGCGGAGGGCGCGGTCACGGTGACCAAGGAGACGCTGGAACAGTGTACCATGCGTAAGTCTCTTCTGTATGATAAGAAGGGGGAGGAGCATTACAACCTCATCTCCGCCTTACATAAATCCATGCGCAATTCCGATCCCGACGCGGCAGTTTACTGGCTGGCGCGGATGCTGGAGGCGGGAGAGGATCCGCTCTATGTGGCAAGACGTGTGGTGCGGTTTGCCAGCGAGGATGTGGGGCTTGCTGATCCGCGTGCTCTGCAGATTGCGGTGGCGGCTTATCAGGCGTGTCACTTTCTGGGGATGCCGGAGTGCAATGTCCATCTGACGCAGGCGGTGGTCTATGTGGCGCTTGCGCCCAAGTCGAATGCCATGGAGGTGTCCTACAATGAGGCCAAGGAGGATGCCGTCAAAGATTTGGCGGAGCCGGTGCCTCTTGTGATCCGCAATGGGGTGACGGGGCTGATGCGCGATCTGGAGTATGGAAAGGGTTACCAATACGCCCACGACACGGAGGAGAAGCTGACGAATATGCAGTGTCTGCCGGACGCCCTTCTGGGACGGGAATATTACCGGCCCGCGGGCATGGGTGAGGAGGAGGCGCTGAAAAAGAGACTTGCGGAAATCAAGGCATGGAAAGGGCGCACGCACAAAAACATTGATTTGAAATGGGTTTTGCTTTATAATGTGAAAGTAAGAAACAGGAGCCGGTTTTTTACAACCGGCTCCTTTGTGTGTATAAGCATCTCAATCTGCTTATACAAAATGAAGGAGGAGTGTATTATGGTAAAGGCTGTAGTGGGCGCCAACTGGGGCGACGAAGGAAAAGGGAAGATCACGGATATGCTGGCGGAAAAAGCGGATATCGTGGTGCGTTTTCAGGGAGGCGCGAATGCGGGACACACAATTGTAAACAATTACGGTAAGTTTGCGCTGCATACGCTGCCGTCCGGTGTGTTTTACGGGCACATTACCAGTATCATCGGCAACGGTGTCGCACTCAACATTCCACTTCTGGTGGATGAGATTAAGTCCTTGACGGACAGGGATGTACCAAAGCCAAAGATTCTGGTGTCCGATCGCTGTCAGATCGTGATGCCCTACCATATTTTATTTGACCAGTACGAGGAAGAGAGACTTGGCGGAAATTCCTTCGGCTCCACGAAGTCGGGGATTGCGCCTTTTTACTCTGATAAGTACGCAAAGATCGGTTTTCAGGTGAGCGAGCTTTTTGACGAGGATTTACTGAAGGAGAAACTGGAGCGGGTATGCGAGACGAAGAATGTGATTCTGGAGCATCTTTACCATAAGCCTGCCGTTGATCCGCAGGAACTGTTCGCTGTGATGCAGCAGTACCGGGAGATGATCGCGCCCTATGTGTGCGACGTGTCCTCCTATCTGGATCAGGCGGTCAAGGATGGTAAGACCGTGCTTCTGGAAGGACAGCTCGGCACGCTCAAAGACCCTGACCACGGGATTTACCCGATGGTGACGTCCTCCTCCACGCTGGCGGCTTACGGCGCGATCGGCGCAGGTATTCCGCCCTATGAGATCAAACAGATTATTACGGTATGCAAAGCGTATTCCTCCGCGGTGGGAGCGGGTGTGTTTGTGTCGGAGATTTTCGGCGGCGAGGCGGATGAGCTTCGCAGACGAGGAGGTGACGGCGGCGAGTTTGGCGCGACCACGGGCCGTCCGAGAAGGATGGGCTGGTTTGACTGCGTGGCGTCCAAGTACGGCTGCCGCCTGCAGGGAACCACGGATGTGGCGTTTACGGTGCTCGACGTGCTCGGTTATCTGGACGAGATTCCTGTGTGCGTGGGTTACGAGGTGGACGGTCAGGTGACCACGGACTTCCCTGTGACCTGCAAGCTGGAGAAGGCGAAGCCGGTGCTGAAAAAACTGCCCGGATGGAAGTGCGAGATCCGCGGCATTAAGAAGTACGAAGAGCTGCCGGAAAACTGCCGCAACTATGTGGAGTTTATCGAGGAGCAGATCGGGTATCCTATAACTATGGTTTCAAACGGTCCCGGCAGGGATGATATCATTTACAGAGAGAGTCCGCTGAGCAAGTAGGATAAAATACACGAGATGGGGCGTCGGGGTTTTTTTCGCTGCCTTGGCTGCAGAGACATTATCAGATCCCGTGTGCGAAATGGACCGGTTTCCGGAAAGTGATGTGACGGGAAAGGCGGTAAGTAAAAAATGATAAAAGGAGGGAACGCTATGTTATTGGAGAACAAGGTTGCGATTGTGTCGGGCGGCAGCAGAGGAATCGGCTACGCCACAGTGGAGGCATTTTTGCAGGAAGGCGCGAAAGTGGTGTTGTGCGCCAGCCGTCAGGAGACCGCTGACAAGGCGGTGGCAAAGCTGAAAGAGGCTTACCCGCAGGCGACGGTGGAGGGAATCTTTCCGAACCTGTCCGATTACACGGCGGTGAAAGCGGCATTTGACGGTGTGGCTGAAAAGTATGGAAAGATAGACATTCTGGTGAATAATGCGGGTGTCTCGGAGAGCACGCCTTTTACGGAGTACACGGCGGAAACCTTTGAGAAGGTGATGGATCTGAATATCAAGGGTGTGTTTAACTGTTCCAAGGCGGCAAGCGGGCATATGATCGCGGCGGGGAGCGGCGTGATCCTGAACACTTCCTCCATGGTGAGCCAGTACGGGCAGCCTGCGGGAATCGCTTATCCCACCTCCAAATTTGCGGTGAACGGCTTTACCCTGTCTCTGGCAAGAGAGCTGGGACCGAAGGGAATCCGGGTGAATGCGGTGGCGCCGGGCATCACCTACACGGATATGATGCGCCAGGTACCCAAAGAGGTAATCGATCCCATGATTGCACAGATTCCGTTAAGGCGTATGGGGCAGCCGGAGGATATCGCAAACGCTTTTGTATTTCTTGCTTCGGACAGGGCGTCCTATATCAGCGGAGAGGTGCTGCATGTGGACGGATTGGCGAGAAGCTGATTGAATTATGTAAACTAACGATACGCAGATGATATTATGCTGGTTTATGGTATGCAGATATACAGTTATGTAAACTGGTTCTGTATGCCGGGGAAATGCGGCGGAATTGAGTGGAGAGATCGACGGGACAAGAGTTATGTAAACTTGCGATAAGGAAGGAAGAGTAAGGAATGATCACAACAATCATATTCGACATCGGAAACGTGCTGGCGGATTTCACGTGGGAAGCGCATTATCGCAGTTTCGGGTACAGTGAGGAGATTCTTGAGCGATTGGCGAAAGCCACGGTGAAATCTCCAATGTGGAACGAGTACGACAGGGGCGTGATGAGTGACGAGGAGATCATACAGGGATTTATCGAAAACGACCCCGGCATCGAGAAGGAGATTCGGGAGACGCTTCGCGACAAGGGGACTATGGTTGTCCGGAATGACTATGCGATTCCGTGGATACAGAAGCTGAAGGAAAAGAGTTACCGATGCCTGTACCTGTCCAACTTTTCTCGGTCTTCTCACGTGCAATGTGCGGCGGCTCTCGACTTCCTGCCCTATATGGACGGCGGCATCCTTTCCTATCAGGATAAGGTCATCAAGCCCATGCCGGAGATCTATCAGCTTCTGATCGACCGTTACGGACTGAAGCCGGAGGAGTGCGTGTTTCTGGATGATACGAAACGGAATCTGGACGCGGCGGAGAAGTTCGGCATACACACGATTCATTTTCAAAATCAGGCGCAGGCGATAGAAGAGCTTCGGAAACTGGGCGTGGAGGCGTAAGCGTAAAACGAGAGTGAAATGCCCGTTGGATTGCCGACGTGTGCCGCTTCGAGGTATACAACTGCGGCATTCCGTTTGGCAGCCATATGGATGTTGACAAAGGAAAAGCGGTTCCCTGTAAGAAGGAGCCGCTTTTTCGAGTACCGATTTATAATTGTATCTTGTCTTTATTAAGAAAAGGTCAGCACTTGCACAGTTCTTCCGCCAGCGCATCAATCTGTGCGATATTTTCCTCCGTCAAGGCGGAGCGGATTTGTACGGTGTTTTCCGTGTAAGTGATATCCTTACAGCCCTCTAATCTGGCACGCATCGCCTTTGCCGCCATGGGAGCCCAGGAGCCGTTCTCCATCAGGGCGATGGTGCGCTTCTGGTAGTTGTGGGAGATCAGCTCGTCGATAAATTCCCGCATGAAGGGGAACATTTCCGTATTGTAGGTGGTGGTGGCGAGCACCAGCTTGCCGTATCGGAACGCGTCCTCCACACATTCCGCCATATCCTCCCTTGCAAGGTCTGCGACAACCACTTTTGGACAGCCCTTAGCGGTCAGTTTTTCCGCCAGCAGTCCGGCGGCTTTTTTGGTATTGCCATAGACGGAAGTGTAGGCGATCATAATGCCCTCCGACTCCACGCCGTAGGAGGACCATGTCTGGTATAAGTTTACATAATATTCCAAATTCTCTTTCAGGACAGGACCGTGCAGCGGGCAGATGATCTGGATGTCAAGCGCCGCCGCCTTTTTCAGGAGGTTCTGCACCTGCATGCCGTATTTGCCCACGATACCGAAGTAGTAGCGGCGCGCTTCGCATGCCCAGTCCTCATCCGCGTCGAGGGCGCCAAATTTGCCGAAGCCGTCTGCCGAGAAAAGCACCTTGTCTTTTGTGTCATAGGTGACCATAACCTCAGGCCAGTGCACCATCGGCGCGGCGACAAACTGCAAAGTGTGTGCGCCAAGGGAAAGGGAATCGCCCTCCTTGATGACCTGCCGCTTGTCGGCGTAGTCTGTGCCGAAAAACTGTTTCATCATGGTGAAAGCGGGCGCGGACGCCACGATCACCGTCTCCGGGTACGCTTTGACAAAGGCGTCTATGCTGGCGGAGTGGTCAGGTTCCATGTGCTGTACGATCAGGTAGTCGGGCGTGCGGTCGTTTAGTACGGCTTTCAGGTTGTTCAGCCATTCTTCCTCAAAGTTGGTGTCAACCGTGTCCATCACGGCGATCTTCTCGTCCATGATGACGTAGGAATTGTATGCCATACCGTTTTCTACAATATATTGTCCTTCGAAGAGGTCGATGTCGTGGTCGTTTACGCCTATGTATTTGATGTCGTTTGTGATTTGCATGGTGGTATCTCCTTTTCGTTTGATTTTCTTCCCAGAAGATTATATCATAAAAAGGAGTGATGGCGAGTATTTATTTTGCAGTAGAAGATATCATTTATGCAATCCACCGATTTTTCGCAGGGCAAGGTCTGGCAGAATATTGTCGCGCAGTCCATTCCCCTGATTCTGGCGCAGCTTGTGCAGCATTTATATAATGTGGTTGACCGCATCTACATCGGGCATCTGCCGGGTGCGGACAGCATGGCGCTGACGGGCATCGGGCTGGCGTGTTTTGTGACGATGTATGTGACACTTTATCGGAGGCTGAAATGCGAGGAAAATATCTGATATTATGGTAGAGTTTTGACCAACTGCGTGATTTTAAAGGGTGTTGAAACAGGTCACCGATGCTGATCGTTTCACAATCAGTTAGACAGAAAAGAGGGAACTTTATGAGGGAAGAATTTGGCAGGACGGAAATGCTTTTGGGTGCAGACGCGATGGACCGGCTCGCCCGCTCCAGGGTGGCGGTCTTTGGCGTGGGCGGTGTGGGAGGCTATGTGTGCGAGGCGCTTGCGCGCAGCGGCGTGGGCGCCCTTGACCTGATTGACAAGGACAAGGTGGCGGTCTCGAATATCAACCGGCAGATTATCGCCACGCGCGAAACGGTTGGAAAGGAGAAAACGGATGTGATGCGGGAGCGGATTCTCTCCATTAACCCGCAGGCGCAGGTGCGGGTTTACCCTTGTTTTTTTCTGCCGGAAAATGCGGACAGCTTTCCTTTTGGCGAATACGATTATGTGGTGGACGCTGTGGACACCGTGACGGCGAAGATCGAGCTGGTGATGCGCGCGAAAGATGCGGGTGTGCCCGTTATCAGTAGCATGGGGGCGGGCAACAAGCTGGATGCCACGGCTTTTCGGGTGGCGGATATTTATGAGACGAAGGTTTGCCCCCTCGCGAGAGTGATGCGCAGGGAGTTGAAGAAGCGGAATGTGGAGCATTTGAAGGTGGTGTATTCGGAGGAGGAGCCGCTTGCTCCAGCGGGGGAGTGTGCTGATTCCGATGAAAATCTGACGCGCACGGATGAGACAAAAGCAGTGGAAAATTTTGTGGGCGATGGCACGATGGACAAAAGCCGCGGCGGAGCGAAAACATCAAAGACAGTGACACCCCGAAAAAGCATTCCGGGCAGCGTCGCTTTCGTTCCTTCCGTGGCGGGACTCATCATTGCAGGGGAAGTGGTGAAGGACTTGGCGTTAGCAAATCTGCATTAAATTCTCAATATTTATGAGCATGGATTTCATACACTTCGACGATGGTGTTTCGCCCGGTGAGAAAAGTCAGTATAATTCTAACTTGCAGTTATGACCGGAATTATTACAATTCAGTGTGATCTCTAAAATGAGCAGGATAATTTTTAGTTAGCATTTTATCAATTTCAGTATAGAATCCTTCTAAATCGTTAAAATGATTTCCGTCTATAACAAAAGTTGTCATAGTCAGAACTGCCCCTTTCCTTCGTCCCGCCGTTTTTTCATTAAATCAAACGACCAAATCAGAAGCCAGAGCAGAATCGGCATTCCGATGGTGGCGACCAGACACCCTGCAAAAAGCCGCCCGGAGTCGCCAAGATCCAGGCAGGCTACCACGAACGCGCCGATATACATGCCCACCAGAAGGACGACGCAGACGAGCGCGGCAATTTGTTTTGGCGCTATTTTTCTTTTCGGATTTTCCTGTCTGTTGGTTTGCGTTTCAGGCTGTTTTGTCTGTCGGGACATGTGACGCTCTCCTTTTTTTTGCTTTGTGTCTGTAATGAATATAAATTTTGTACATATTCCACCAAATCTGAAAAGTGATAGCGGTTTATCGGAAAATATTCATTCATATAATTATCTCTTCTCTCCGTTTAGCTGAATCATGTTTATATATTAGATTATAAGGTATGCGTCTGTCATTTACAATGATATTTATGAACAGAAACGGATCGGGCGGACAAATCGGACGAAAGGAGATCGCCGATTGTATTTCTCACGCGCATATGATAGAATAAAAACCGTTATGTGTCGGAAGAAAACTCGGAAACCGAAATTCAAAAACGGAGTGATGCAGGATGAAGGGATCGGGGACGAGAACAAATAAAATAAGAAAAAGAAATACCGTATACCATTTGCTTTACGCGGTTATGGTGGGATTTTTTCTCGCCATGATTATCTGGGCGGCAGTCAATAACAGGGGAAAGTCGCCGGCAGATCAGTTGTCGGAAGGCAATATTGTCTTTGAGGAAGGATGGTGTCTGTCGGACGGCAGCGCGGCGGATATGGAACATCTGCAAAAAATGCCTTCCGTGGAGCCTTACCGGGAACAGAGCGTATTCCACACGCTGCCTGCAGATCTGGGAGAGGGAAAGTCGCTGTGTTTCCGCTCAAAAAATATCAACTACAAGGTTTATGTGGACGGTGAACTGCGCTATGAGCCTGGGGAGAGGGAAAGCCGCATCTATAACCGTTCCGTCGGCACCAGATGGAGCTATGTCCCGCTCTATGCGGAGGATGCGGGCGCGGCGGTGGAGATTCGATTTGAGACGGTATACGAAAGCGCGCGGGCGTGTATCGATCATCTTGCGCTTGGCTCGGCGGCGGGGGAAATTGTAGGGACTTTTACGGGAAAGACAGTGGCTTTTTCGACTTGTCTGCTTATGCTGTTTGCGGGACTGCTGCTGATGATTGCGGATATTCCGGCCAATATGCAGAGGGATAAGAACCATGAACTGCTGTATCTGGGGCTTTTTGCAATAAGCATTGCCCTCTGGTGCCTTGCGGAGACGAATCTGCTGCAGTTTTTCACCGACGACAGCAGGCTTTTGCAGATACTGTCGTGCTGTTCGCTGATGATGATCCCTATTCCGCTTGTGCTCTATCTGGATGCCGCTTTCGGGTTTCAGAGAAAATGGGTGGTGCCGATTATCTGCGGTATGTCGGCGGCGGAGTTTGCTCTGTGTACCATTCTGCATTTTACGGGTACTATGGATTATCATGAGACGCTGACGCTGACGCATATCATGCTGGCAGTTTCGGCAGCCCTTCTGTTTTATTCGATCGTGAAAAATGCTTTTGCCGTGCGCGCAAGCAGCGTGAGAAATGTTTATAAGGCGATAAGATCCGTGGGACTTATGAGTATTTGTTTTGCCACAGGCATAGACATTGCCAGATATTACCGCGGATATAGCAATGACAGCGCCATGTTTGTGCGCATCGGCCTGCTGATTTTTATTCTCTGCTACGGCAGTGCTAGTCTGGAGAGAATGGTGAATGCGGTAAAACTCGGTATGCAGGCGGAATTTGTCAGCCAGCTCGCTTACCGTGACGGCCTGACGGGGGTGGGCAATCGGACGGCTTTTCAGGAGCGCCTTGAGGAGCTGGAGGGCCAGAAGAAAGAACTGGCAGGGATTGCCATTTTGATGTTTGACGTGAACGATTTGAAGTATGTGAACGATCACCTTGGGCACCAGCGTGGGGACGAGCTGATTGTGGGGTGTGCGGATATTGTAAAGACTGCTCTGGAAAAAGAAGGCGGCGCCTGCTTTCGGATCGGCGGGGACGAGTTTGCCGGGGTTCTGGTCGGTGAGGATGTAACCGGGCGCTGTGAGACGGTGTTGACGCTTTTCAGGGGTGCCATGGACAGTTATAACGCGGTGCCGAAACAGAAGATCCGTATCAGCATTGCGGGCGGCTACGCGGTTTACGATGCGTCTCAGGAGGATGAAATGCTGATGGACGTCTATCAGCAGGCGGATGTGCGGATGTATGAGAACAAAAAGCAGATTAAGAGCGTGCAGACAGCACCGGCGGAGTTCTATGCACGAAGGCAATAGCAGTATGCAGACAAAAGATAAACGAAGAGGAGAGCTAGTGCGCCATTTTCCAATTGCATACACTTTTTGCGAATTCCAGAATTTCCTTATACAAGGCGTTTGAGGGAGGCGATGCGGTGGCATCGTTGACCGAAAACAACGCAGTAGAAGGGAATGCTGGCAAGCAAAAAAGGATAGTTAATTGGTAAATGGAGCACTAGCTCACCGAAACGTTTAGTCTGAATGGCTGCATAGGGCGACAGCCCGCGAGCGACATGAAGCGAAGCGGAATCGAGCGGTACTGCAGCCAACGAATAAAAGGAGATTATAATGCAGAAAATGATCTTAAACGGCGACAACTGGCGGATGTGGATTGTCGGGGAAAGGGATGTGTACGGAGTAAATGGGAAGGAACTTTCCGCGAAGATTCCCGGTTCTGTCTATGGCAATCTTCTGGATCAGGGATGGATGCCCGACCCTTACGAAAGGATGAACGAACTTGATGCGCTGCCTCTGATGGATAATGATTTTGTCTTTGAGACGGATTTTACGCTGACGGAGGAACAGCTTGCAGCGGATTATCTGCTGCTGCGCTTCGATGGGATTGACACACTGGCAAAAGTCTACCTTAATGGGAAACTTTTAGGAGAAACCGGCAATATGCACCGTGTCTGGGAGTTTAATCTCGGGTGGACGGCGCAGGCCGGGGAGAATACGCTCCGGGTGGAGATCGCTTCACCGACCCGTTACATTGAGGCGGAGAATCAGAAGGTCTTTACGGGCGGTTCCACGGACGCCATGCGCGGGTTTCCCCATCTGCGGAAAGCCCACTGTATGTTCGGCTGGGATTGGGGGCCGAGGCTGCCGGATGCGGGGATATTCCGGGAGGTGTCGGTCTTATCCGGGAAGAAGTCCAGAATTGAGCAAGTTTACATAAATCAAAACTGGAGCGGGAAGGGACATGCTGCAGATACACGTGCGGTCGCGGAATACGGAGCAGTTTCAGCATTGGCGAAAAGCGAAGAACAGGGAGATGCGCATGATGGCACAGTGGATTTGGTTAACATAACATTCGATATCACATGCCGTATTTTTGGCGGCATAGGCGATTACGGGAACGAAAACGAGCTGCGCGTAGCGCTTTATGACCCGGACGGCGTGCCGGTTGCGGAGAAGTCCTCGAAGAGCGGGACATTGCGCGGGTCAGAGGAGCAGGCAGAGTGTGCGGGAGAAGCGGAATACGCGGACGAGGAGAAGGATTGGGATACCATCACTGTGAAAAATCCCAGACGCTGGTGGCCAAACGGTTTTGGGGAACAGCCCCTCTACCGTGCGGAAGTGACGCTGCTGGATGAGGAAGGGAATGTGCTCGATCAGTGGAGCCGTCGAATCGGTCTGCGCACGCTGACGGTGAATACGGAAAAGGACGAGTGGGGAGCGTGTTTTGCCCATGAGGTGAATGGCGTAAAAATTTTTGCCATGGGCGCGGACTACATTCCCGAAGACGATATTTTTTCCAGAATTACACCGGAGCGCACCCGCCGTCTTTTAGAAGACGCGGCGGCGGCCCATTACAACTGCATCCGCGTCTGGGGCGGCGGTTACTACCCGGACGACTGGTTTTTTGATATCTGCGATGAATTGGGGCTGATCGTGTGGCAGGATTTCATGTTTGCCTGCGCGTCTTACGAGCTGGATGACGATTTTGAGTGCAATATCAGCGCGGAGATTCAGGACAATGTGCGCCGGATCCGCCATCACGCATGTCTGGGGCTGTGGTGTGGCAACAACGAGATGGAGACCCAGACGCTGGATGGCGCATGGCAGCCTTCCATCAAGCAGAAGTGCGATTATATCAAGATTTTTGAATATATCATTCCGAAGATTTTGGAGGTGGAAGACCCCGTTACTTTCTACTGGCCGTCCTCGCCCTCGTCGGGTGGAAACTATGACAATCCGTGGGACGAGAACCGGGGCGATACCCATTACTGGGCGGTGTGGCATGGGAATAAGCCCTTTACGGATTACCGGAACTATTATTTCCGCTATATGTCCGAGTTCGGCTTCCAGTCTTTCCCCTGCTTAAAGACGGTGGAAACATTTACCGCGCCGGAAGACCGCAATATTTTCTCCCGCGTGATGGAGATGCATCAGCGGAACGTGGCGGCAAACGGCAAGATTATGACTTATCTCTCTGCGACCTATCTGTATCCGACGGACTTTGAGATGCTTTTGTACGCGTCCCAGCTTTTGCAGGCGGAGGCGATCCGCTACGGTATCGAGCATTTCCGCAGGAACCGGGGCAGATGCATGGGCGCGGTGGTGTGGCAGCTCAACGATATCTGGCCGGTGGCTTCCTGGGCGAGCATTGACTACTATGGGCGGTGGAAAGCGCTGCACTATGCGGAGAAGAGGGCTTTTGCGCCGGTGATGATTTCCTGTGAGGAGGTCGGCGAACTTTCCGAGAGACCGTTCTGCGTGGCGCAGCCGGAGCCCATCGAGAAGTCCGCGAGACTGCATGTGGCGAATGAAACGATGGCGCGGGTGGACGGCACGGTGAGATGGAGTCTGAGGAAAGCGGACGGCGGCGTGATTCTGGACGGTGCGCGGGAAGTCAGCGTGGAACCGCTGTCCGGGCTGTGGCTTGAAAAAATGGATTTCTCCGATTATGACGAGTTAGAGGTTTACATAAGTTATTCCTTTGAGCAGGGCGGAGCGGTTGTTTCAGAGAACACCACGCTGTTTACCGCACCCAAGCATTTCCGTTTCCATGACCCTAAACTGTCGTGGCGCAGGGAGGGAAACACCCTCGTTGTCAGCGCCGCGGCTTACGCGAAGAATGTGGAGATCGAGGGCGTGGATGGGGATGTGAAGCTCTCCGACAACTTCTTCGACATGAATCCCGGGGAAAAGCGGGTGGAGATCGTTGCGGGAGACACGGCGGCGTTTACGCTTAAGTCGGTGTATCAGATACGGTGAGAAATGCGAAAAGTACTTCTAAAGACGTCTCGCCATAGGACGAGACGCCAAGAAGTACTAAGTTTCGCATAAGAGAATGCCCAAAATATGGGCATTCTCTGCAGAGACCTGGGATTCCGCAAAGCGAAATCAAAGCGATTAGCGTGAGAAATGCGAAAAGTACTTCTAAAGACGTCTCGCCATAGGACGAGACGCCAAGAAGTACTAAGTTTCGCATAAG
>VSNH01000063.1:0-2390 GCA_009774215.1 Lachnospiraceae bacterium | reverse complement strand
AGAATGCCCAGAATACGGGCATTCTCCGCAGAGACAAAGGTGTAAGGTCTATTTATCAGGGCTTTACACCTTTTTCGTGCACACGCTCGAAGCGGAGATGGAAACCGCAGATAATTGATTTTTATTATCTTGTCATGTATGACTTGCAGGATCAGATATTGTCTTTGCTGGCGCAGGAGGAGTCTGCCATTGAGTATCCGAAATTTTAAGATAAAATTTGAAATAGAATATGTTGATTTTATCCTAAATAATTATTTCACTATAAGTGAACCTTTTATAGAAACAGTAGACATACCAGCCGCCTTATGCGATTAAGCTTTCCGCGAAAATTTCGGATTTGCGGACGGAAAGAAGATGGTACCACTGTACGCGGCGTTCTGTATTTAGGTGTTTTCTTTTTGAAAATAATCTGAAAGCAACTGTTTCCGATAATTACTGTCGTGGAGAACGCGATCTATTTCCTCCGATTTTCCGGCGGCTGTCAGGGATTGAAGCAACCGGGCGAGTGTGTCACTACCTTCTTCGCGCCCGGTAACAATTCCCTCCTCGCGTCCAACGGCAAGACCATCTTCGCGACCTTCCCGATAACCGATCTCCCGCCACTCTTTCCGTTCGCTTTTCATATGTTTTTCTTCATCATATTCAAAAATACTCACCGCGATCGCCTCCGCCCGGTTTTTTGCCAGAAACTTGGCAAGGATATCATTTTTGATACAATCGTCTACTGCTTTTTCGACTGCCTCCGATAAAGGCAGTTTTTCCGCGTATGCCCGCACCTGTGCCACATACTGGGCGTATTCCTTCAACAAACGGCACGCGTCCAGCAGTTCATGGTTATATCCCAGATTGATGTTATAGACAATCACCGACAGCTCCAATGCCGGGTCATCCTGCTTCTTTTCAAAAGCGTCCGACAGATACAGCACCTGCTGTTCCGGCTGGAAGTCTGTCCCGTTGTAAAATACGACAAACCGGGGCGTAGGAATCCTGATGAGCGACTTGCTGTATAGGTTTTCGTCTTTGATCCGATTCTGTAATACCCGGGTCACATAGATTAAGTCCCGTAACGGCATGTTCGGGTTGCAGGTGGACTGGTGCTCGTAGAGGAGCAGTTCAAAATCAAACACGAAGGAAATGTCGTTCTTGTAATTCATATAGACCGCATTTTCCAGTGTGGTGATTTCCAGAGCGTCCGTCTCTTCGTAAGCCGTGCCGTTTAATGCGTTGTAAAGGCTAAGCAAATTTTCCTTCTCCCTGAAAATCATACGGAATACGGTGTCCTTGTAGTTGCGCTGTACACCTGTTTTGCCCTTTTGCGTTTTTGCTGTTCCTGCCCTGCTCGTTTGTGTTTCCCATGCTTTTGTCTCATTCATCTGCATGTCCTCCTTGGTGGTGGCGGCTGTCCATTTGCGAAAGGCAGCACCGCCTGCACAGGAGAACCGTTCCAGACCCTCCTGCTTTGTAATTGGTTAGTTGGAATCAAAGCATGGATTTTCTGAAACTTAGAATAGAAATAGAGCTTACCGATCTGTCTGTATAGAAAATATGCTTTTCATTACTATAGCATAAACCAGACGAAATTGTAAATAAATTTGAATAAAATTATGCCAAAACTATAAAAATAATTTCTGATAAAATTTTATGTAAACATATCTCCCGTGCGGTGGAATCAAACATCTGTATCTGTAGTTCTGTAGTTATGGAAACTAATGCGCGCAATCTATACCGCAAAAAATACAATCCATACCAAATCCCTTTTTTTATGCTTCCTTTCCTAATATAATCCTGCTAAAGATTCGGCGCCCCGCATGGGCACCCTATACAGTATGTGAAGTGTCAGATCACGGTACCGGTTCAGTTGTGAGAACATGTAAAGGATGAAACATGCAAAGGCTGAGACGAATCACAGGAAGGATAAAAGGAATGAGATTGACAAAAGGAGCGAGGCAGGCTATGAACAGGAAAGACGATCATAACAGCGGCATGAATAAAAGGGGGAGAAAAACCGGGCGACGCATTCTGACAGGTGTTTTGGCACTTGCCATGGTGTTGACACAGCAGTCGGCGTTCGCGGGCGTTCTCGCAGTGCGGGCCGAACAGAAGGAGGAGTCTCATGTCATAACGGGCTTTGTGCCGCTTTCGGAAGAGACGGCGAATCGCGTGGTCGCGGCAGGGACGGCGCTTTCGGAGCTGGCTCTGCCAGATACACTGGAGGCGTATGTCCTTTCGGATGATGCCGAAAATGAAGGGGGGGGTAGAAGATTCTGAGAACCCCGACCCGGAGGAAGGCGAAGACGGAACGGGAGAGGAAGAGAACCCGGGCGGCGATGGAACAGGCGGAGAAGAAAAAACAGCCGGCGTGGGAAGAGGAGCAGGAGGGAAAAAAGGCG
>VSNH01000062.1 GCA_009774215.1 Lachnospiraceae bacterium | reverse complement strand
CGCTCACCTCCCTTGTGAACTCATACACTATATATGATTAAAAGAAACACGGCAAAGGCCAAAAGAGCCAGACTGGAAGCCCAGCTTGCACAAGCGGAAGCAGAGCGGGAAACCGCCAGAACCGAACACGCGTATTCCATCAGCATGGACGCCCTTGACGATTACGCTAAAACACTGGAAGAAGCGCTGGATACCTCCACCCAGACCGTACAGGAAACCCTGGAGTCCCAGAAGAAAGTGATCGAGGAAGCCAAAGAACTGTACCGCACTTCCACGGACGCGGTGGAGGAAACCATGCAGAAAGTCACCGACTTTTACCGCCTTGCCGGGGAGCGGATGGATGTCTTTCTTGCAAATCTGCCGGAATCGGACGTTACTCCCAATCTCGCCAGTTTCCCCGATACCGCGGGCGCATTGGAGACGATACCTTCCTCTGACCGGGAGTCCGTGGAAATCGTCAACCACTACGACGCGCTGCTGCGTGTTGACGGCAATGTAGACAGGGACGCACTTCCCGGTCTGCAGGAAATTCTGGAGAAATCCTATCAGTACACCACACAGAAGCAATATGCCGATCTGAAAAAGATCGGGTATTCCCTACATTGACAGAAGTTAACGGAGGGCGTGGGAAAATCTATGATTGCTCCCGCCCTCCCGGAAAGGAGGCAGTAATTACATGTCATTTTTAGATGCAGATTCTTTTATCTTTGACAGCCAGAGCAGCGATTCTTATAACCTGATGATGTGCTGGATCAACGACACTGCGGATATTTCCGCAAACGGGCTGCGAAGAACCATCGACAGCGGCAGCGTAAACCATGTCCGTCTGAAAACCAACAATTACGGCGTAAGCTTTGAAGGAAATATCGAATTTTCCTTCTATATCATCAAAAAGGATGAGACGCCTTTTACCAGACAGGAGTCCATTGCCGTCAACCGCTGGCTTACCGGTCCCACCGTGCCGAGGGCATTATACTTTAACGATAATGCTATTCCGTCGCTCCACTACTACGCCGTCTGTACGGAGATTGAAGACAAAGTATTTTTGGAACATCATGCCAAAAGGCTGGTCTTCAAAACGAATTCCCCTTTCGGCTTTACCGATCCCGTAGAAAAAAGGTTTCTCGTTACAGGGGCAGAAATCTTCTCCATGGATAACATTGCCGACACGGTAAACGGCATCTTCTATCCCCGGATTCTTTTATCCGCAAAAAGCGCCGACGCCATTGTAATCGAAAATGTAAGCGATCAAAAATCCGTCACTCTCTCGATTCCCGAAACTTTCCCGACGGACAGTCTGGGAAATCGGACACTCCTGATTGACAGCGCGCAGATGAAGCTGCTTGACGTAAACAACGGCAGCCGTCTCGTGCCGTTTCACGAGGTAGGCTGGACGACACAGTATTCCAGCTATGTTTCTTCCATCGACAAGTACATGGAATCGATCTACTGGTTCCGGCTGATACAGGGAACAAACACCATTAAGATAACCGGGGACTGCAAAGCCGACTTTATCTTTGAATTTCCCAGAAAGGCAGGCTGCTTATGATTTATGTGGCAAAACCTACAGGCGATATACTCGGCAGGCCAAACGGCATCAAAGAGGAAACCTGTAAATTGAAAAAAACGTTGACCGACATGTGGGAGCTTACCTTTGAGGTCAACAAATACGTGGACGAAAACGGAGACTTTTCACCCTCCGATTTCTATGAATCGCTTTCCGAAAATATGTACCTGACGCTGGAAAGCGATACCGCCAACACCCTTTTTCTGATTGATGCCAAACCCGTCACCACAAACGACGGCATTCAGGAAACCAAAAGCATCACGGCGCACACAGCGGAATGTGAACTGCAGCAGAAATTTCTCCGCAATTTTTACATTAACAACGGCACCCCCGAGAGTCAGGAGTATCTGACCGCCGACAACGTCGATCCCTATACCGGACTTCCGCAGGAATATATCCGCCTTGTCAATTTTGACCGGCCGGAGCTGTCCCTGCTGCACCTGGCGCTTCAGGAAACCGGGTGGACGGTTGACGAAAACCTCCTGACATCTGAGACGGAAGCCTGCACCGGAAAATATCAGTTCAGCGCGGACGGGAAAGATATTTATTCTTTCCTCATGAATGAAGTAGCTCCCACCGCAAATGTACTCTTTTTCTTCGACCGCCGGAAGCGCAGGATCAGCTTCCGCTCCTATCCGCATATCGGAAGGGACACAGGCATATGCATCGGTATGCGCAATCTGGCAAGCCGTATTCAGATCGAATCCACCACGGACGCGGCGCTCATCACCGCATACCGCCCTGCCTGTGAAAGCGGATCGGGCATCGAATATGTCAACTTTGGTGATCCCTGCCTGCACAATCTGGACTACTTTGCCGACACACACAATGAATACGGAGATTATCAGTATGTCACCGAAAATTTCCACGACGAATATGCGGCATGGAAAAAGAAACGGGAGGATCTTCGCTCGAATTACACTGCCCTCACAAGGGAGTATAACCAAATCCTGCTGGCGGTCAGTGAACTGCAAAACCGCCTGCCCAACGACGGCTGCAGCATCGACTACAAAACCTACAAGGCGGACGAGCTTGCGTTCTCCTTAAACGCATACGAAAAGGCGCTGACGGCGCTGATCACCCTGTACAAAAACGATTACCCCGATCTTTATGCCGATCCCGGCACGGAGCTGGACGAAGCGCATCTGCGCACCACCGTGTACTGGCACGATTATTTCGCTTACAAATGCCAGATCATTCCCTCCGTTCTGGAAGCCATGAAAATCTGGTACGAGACAGACGCCGACGGCAGTCTGAAAAAGGGTGAGGACGGCAGCTATCTTTTATGCGAAAACGGCAACCCGGCTTACGCGGGAGAACCCGCCATGGTGAAACCCGTAAACGCTTTTTTGTACGAATTTGACTTATACGGTTTGGCGGAATTGCAGGCGAAGAAAAAGGCATGGATGGAATGCGTCAATCTCTTATACCGGGACGGCTTCATCGCCTCCGGCACAAAAGAGTCGCCGGAAGCATACCTGACCCCGGACAAAAGCGGATGGGAAATGCTCACGGCCGACCAGAAAGCGCAGTTTACCACCATCACCGCTTTCACGGACACGCTGGCAAGCTATCTCGATTACATGTCCTTCGAGCCCCGCGCCAATGCCATAACCGGCACAAACTGCAAGGGCATTATCCGCCTTTGTGAAGATGCCATTTCAAAAAGGCAGAGCGAAATCGATTCCCTGCAGGTACGTCTCACTTCCATCGGCGCACAGAGAGACACCCTCTCCTCTTTCGTCCGCCCGGAAAACCATTTCAGTACAGAGAACCTGAGACTGTTCCGCCTCCTCACAAACGAAGCGGAGTACAGCAATAAAAATATCGTCACTACCAATCTGGACGATATTGTAACCGTGATCGACGCAGCGGAAGAACTCTATCAGGATGCCAAAACCCGACTGGATATCGCATCGCGCCCCCAGTACGCTTTCCGCACCACCATCGACAATCTCTTTGCGCTGGAGGAATTTGCGCCGCTGCAGGAGGATTTCACCATCGGCAATTTCATCCGGCTGCTGCCCGACCTGTTTTGTGACGATGCCGTGAAGCTGCGCCTCATTTCCATCGAGTTAAATCCGCTTCAAGTCTCAGGGGATATCTCCGTGGAATTTTCCACCATGACGAGATCCCTGTCAGATGTCAACGATCTGGCTTTTCTCTTTGGCGAGGGCGCTTCCGCCTCCTCCCATTCCTCCGGCTCCGCATCAGGAAACGGCGGCACCTACGGAAAAAACGATGCCGAAATCCAGATTGCCAACAATATGCTGAACGCCCTGTTAAAGTCCGAAGCCTTCGGCACACAGGTGTCCGACGTGATTCTGGACAGCATCAGGGCCAATAAGGGGAATTTCGGAAAACTGCTGGCTCACAGCGGCATCTTTGACAGTCTGGAGAGCGGCGGGATTAAGATCAACGGGGACTGTCTGACGAACGCGGTAAAATCTAACAATTACAACGGTGCTCCCGACGCGCCCTTCGCCAACACCAGCGGCACCATTATTGACCTGGTAAACGGCGATTTCAATTTCGGCGGCGGCAAGCTCAAACTGAACGGCGGTGACCTGCTGGTGGAAGGCGACGTGATTGCCGACAGTCTGGTTGCGGACAAATCCGGCACGATCGCCGGGTGGAGATTCGATGAGACTGGTTTTTATAAGATCGGTGAGAACGGTGAGAAACAGATGGTGCTGGGGGATGAGGGCATTTCCGCCGGGGAGAATTTCTCAGTAAGTCAGGACGGGAAGTGTGATATCAAGGATATTGACAGACTGGATATCGGCCGCATTCATTTGGATAAAGATTCTTCCCTGTCAATTGACAAGACCGCACTGTCCTCCCGCGGAACCGATCAGGATAAAAAGCGCGCCATGAATTACACGTTAGATACAGGGGGATTTCACATTTATAACGGGAATCCTTCCACATCATTTACCGAAACATTTGCAGACCTGCTGATTCAGTCGTTGGGAACGGGTGGCTTCTTAAAATTACGAAAACAATTCCAATCCAGTCAGGATTCCATCGACACATATACGGAAAGCAAAGCAGACTGTAGCTGTGTCGTTGACACGATGGGGATTCACGGAACAAGCAAAACCTATCAATACTTCGAACTGAAAAAACACATAATGTCTGATGACACGGTTTCCGCTAACGCCGATGAGGTTCAAATATTCCACCTTGATGCAAGCGGCACACGTAGTTATTTCAATCCCTTTGGCGTTTTAGAAACGGAAGCGGTGATCATTACTCCCGGCGCAACCGGCTCCGGCGCAACCATAAACTTTGACGACGCGGAATACTTTGAAGGTTTCGGAAGCAATGACACCCACAATGAATACGTCTTTGAGTATGGGCGTTATATTGTAAACGACTTTCTGTTGACGCAGACAAGCAGCTCCGGCTCCCAGCTTCGCATCTCCAGCTCCGGTATGCTCTATACCTATGCAAGCTCGTCACGAAAATACAAATACGACATCACGGATCGGATAGCCGATTCTCTCGATCCCCGTAAACTTTACGATCTTCCCGTCGTCCAGTTTAAATACAAAAAAGGTTATTTAAATGAAAAGGATGACCGTCACGGCCAAGACATCATCGGCTTCCTCGCGGAAGACGTATACGATGTCTACCCCATCGCCTGCAACTTAAAGGACGGCGAGCCCGAAGTGCCGGAGTACAACATGCTGATCGCCCCCATGTTAAAGCTGATTCAGGAGCAGCATGAGGAGATCGAGAAACTGAAACAGCGCATTGCCATTTTGGAGCAGAAAGCATAACGCCTCTGCTCCTCATTTCTTTTAAGAAGGAGGAACACCATGGAACTATTAAGTAAAGATATCACCCTCGGCTTCTACAACGACACAGGCATCATCAATCTGCCCGTGTCACAATATGATACCGAGCGGGTCATCTCCATCGCTTTCACAAACGATGGAAAACGCTTTCCCATACCTGAAAACACTTATGTCTTTCTGAAAGCCGTAAAGCCCGACGGAAAACAGATCGACACCGACGAATGGTGCAGTATACAGGATAACCGGGTCGCCATAAAAGTGTCCAAACAGCTTACCGCCGTTCCCGGTACCGTGAAATGTGAGCTCGTTCTAAGTGACAACACCGGGAAACAGTATACCTCCAGCCGCTTTCACATCGTGGTCAGCAAAGCCGTCCACAACGACGAAAATCTGTTATCCACCGACACCTACAAAAATATCATTGACCTTATTCTGGATCTGGAGGCCATGAAAAGAGATCTGGTATTCAAGAAAGAAAAAGATCAACCGGACGGCGTGCCGTCTCTGGATGAAAACGCAAAGATTCCGAGGCATGAGCTGTACGACGCGGATTTGAATAATCCTGGCGTTGTCAGGCTTGTTGACTCCACAACGAGCAGTTCCATCACAGATGCCGCCACCCCCAATTCCGTAAAGATGGTTAACGAGAATTTACATACGCATAAATCAGATCATAACAATCCGCATAAAGTCACCAAAGCGCAAGTGGCGCTTGGCAATGTGGACAATACATCCGATATGGACAAGCCCGTATCTGCCGCGCAGCAGAATGCCATTGATTCTGCCGTTTCCGATCATAATACCTCCGCCGCTTCCCATGACGACATAAGGGCTCTTTTGGATGAATTAGCGGAAGGCAAAGCAAACGTATCTGATATTATTGACAATCTTACCTCTATCGCTGCCGATAAGCCTTTATCTGCGAAACAGGGAAAAGTCATGAAAGACCTAATAGATGCGCTCGCAGAGAAACTCAGCGGCATGGAAGATGGAAGCCCTGCATGGGGCATTGAAGAATTTACCGGGATTATGCCGATCGACAAAGGCGGAACAGGAGCGGCGACAGCACAGGATGCGTTCGCCGCGCTGGCGAATGGTTTGGCGCCCGGCGGGGAAAGCGATACCCTGTACGATAGCGACTATTTCATATCGCAATACAGTAACGGCAGCGATCCGTCGATCAGTCAGCCGGTATATCGGCGCAGAAAGTTTTCCGTTCTCTGGGACTATATAAAAGCAAAAGCGGAGTCTTTGTTTGCATCGAAATCCGAGGTAAACGACTTAAAAAAATCTGTCAGTGATGGTAAAACAGCGGTCGCCGATGCCATCACTGCAAAAGGCGTTGCCACGGCGGCCGATGCGGCATTTGAGGCGATTGCCACGAATATCGGAAAGATTCCGACCGCTCCCGATATTTTGCTTTGGCGAAACACCGCAAACGGCTCATACAAATTTGCCGGGAGCGGCGACAGGTGGATTGCCGACAACAGGGGCGTCAACTCCTCGACAGCGACATCGACGTGGAAGGTGACGGTTCCCGCTGCAACGACAGCATATATCGGCTGGCGAACCGCAACGGAATCGGCAGACAAACTGACCATTACCTTAAACGGAACGACCGTGTTAAGCGCGACAGGCGGTTTGAAATCCAGCGAAACATCTCTTACGCTCAACCTTGCCGCCGGAGAAAACACCCTCACCGCCACATATACCAAAGACGGCTCCGTGCATTCCTACGGCGATATGGCCTATCTGGTTTTGCCGCCAATCGGAGAACAGCCGGGGCAATACAAGTATCAGTCGAAATCGGTTACTCCCGGCTCGTCCTCGATGACGGTGTATCCCGACACGGGATATGACGGGCTGTATAGTGTGAGTGTCGGGGCCGCACCATCCTCTTCTGAAAGCGCGCCAACAAGTGAACTTACGAGTTCAATTAAGGTGTCGACAGCAGCGAGAATAATTCAGACATATAAGGGAAAAAAAACAACAATTAGAAAAATAAGTGGATCGACAATATCTAAAGCATATTTATATATATATGGCATGAATTATGAAAATGGTGTGCTAAAAACTACTAAGACATTAATAAGTGGCGGTTCGGGAAATTTTTTAAGTATAACCGTAGATAGCGGATATGATGCAATTTCGATTAAATATGCCACCTCTAATGGTGCAACTTTCACTATTGGAATCAAGTATGAATAGATTGGAGGATTCAAAAATGTTAAAACTTATCTTATCAAACAATGCGGAAATCGGTGTAAACGACGGTTCAACCATATTTGATCTCATGGTCAATCCGTCCGATTACGCAAACATGTGGGAAACTCTCACAGAGGACGGTTTAAAAACCGTAACGCTCACGTCGGAAAATGGGGATTTCATAGACCGGCTGAGTGACCTTGCCGTTGACCATGAATTGTCAACAAGAGAAAAGGATGTTGTTGTCTGCCACTTCTATCTTCGCGAAAAAGATGAAACCGAACTCGAAATCGAAAAATTGAGAGAGCAGATCGTCTCTTTGACGGCAGAACTCAGCGTGCATGACGGCGCCATTGCCGATATGGGCGCAGCAATCAGCGGACTGGCTGAGGAAGGAGGGATGGAATAATGGGAAAATTTTATGGTTTGAAGATAAAAAACGGCGATATCACCGTTGAGAATGTGCCGAAGCTGTGGAGAAAAGCAGTCGATCAGTGGTTGTCGGAAAACATCTGATTATCAGCATAGAACTAAAATTTGGAGAGGGGATGCAGCCTCCATCGCGGCGGCTACATTCCCCGTTCCAGCGCATCCAGACTCGCATAATAAGCCGAAAAATGATAGATGCCCTTCCATTTTGACAGAACCGCCCATACCAGACTGCCGGTTTCATCATCCATAATTTCCGCGATATAAACGCCCCCATAGACGAACATCCGGCGGGGTATTTCATACTCAGAAAATTTTGTTTTTGAGAGTTTTATTTCGGAAAGGATTTTACAGCTATGTTCCTCTAAAAACCGCAGTTCCTCTCCAGAATAGTTTGTGATTAACTTAAATCTCATCGGTCTTTCTCCGTCAATATATCTGACACCAAACAAACAAGGGACAGAAGAACCTCACATTCTTCTATCCCCTATCCTCTTTCACACCGTTCCTCACCCAAACTTCGCAATATCATAAGTCAGCGTGATATCCTTCTCCCCGTAAAGCTTAAAATAATTCTGCACGATACGATCCGTCACTACGCGCACATTCTCCCGCTCCGTGCCCAGGAGCACCACCAAAAACTGCGAGCTGCTGTACCTCGCGCCCACGTCCACGCCGCGCAGGGATTTGCATATTGCCTGCTCCATACACTGCATGGCTGTCTCCATGCGGTCCAGCCTGACCTCGCTGCCGTTTGAGGAGAACAGGGTAAAGAGAAGAAGCTGCGTCTCCTTCTTGCTGCGCGCCGACATGTGCTTCACGAAATCGTACACATGGTTGAACTCATCGTAATCCACCTGGAACGCGCCCTGATAGGTCTCCTGATTCTTAATGGCCTCCATAATCTTGTCAAGATCGCTCTGGGACTGTTCGGGCGTCCGCAGAATACCGGCCCTTTGGAAGAACCCGTAATGTTTGCCCCTGCTCTGTTTCACGAGGTAGAGCGCCTTATCGGCCCTTCGGTAAAGCTCGTCGAACTCTCTGCCGTCGGCCCCAGAGATACTGATACCGACGGAAAGCTCCGCGTCCTTGAGCACCTCCACCTCCTCCTGCTTTTTGGCAAACGCCTCCAGAAGTTCCTCCGCCTTCTGTGTGACGACCTCCTCGTCCGTAATGCCCGCCAGATAATACAGGAACTCATCCCCGCCGGTTCGGCAGACAATCTCATTCCCGCATACATCCCGCAGCACGTCGGCAATCACTTTCAAGGCATAATCTCCCATCAGATGGCCGTGCACATCATTAATGTGCCGGAAATGATCCAGATCGATCAGCATCAGGCTGCCGCCCTCCGCGCGCAGGCTTAAGGAGATATCGTGCTCTCCTTTCTGTCTGCTCAGAAGCCCCGTCAGATAATCAACAGGGGATTCCAATACATTCTCGTTGCCCATGGTAATGCCCATGATCTTGCCGCTGTCGAAAATCGGCGTAGCCAGATCCTCCTCGGGCATCCACATTTTTTCTAAAGCCCCTTCTTTGATCAGGTCTACAAAAATATCTACCAATTCAGGATCCCACTGGCTTCCCTTTCCCTTTTCCAGCTCCTGCATGACCACTTCGTCATTCAACCGCCTGCGGTACACACGGTTGCTGGTCATAGCGTCATAGGAATCCACCAGACCGATCACCCGGGCCACCAGCGGAATGGATTCTCCCTTTAGCCCTTCCGGATATCCCTTGCCGTCATAACGCTCGTGGTGATACTTTGCGCCCACATTGACATTGGGGAACATCTTAAAGTCATTCAAAATCTCAGCGCCTACAAGAGTGTGCCCTTTGATCAGGCGAAATTCCAAATCCGTCAGCTTAAAGGGTTTATTCAGCACAGCGTCGGGTACGCCGATCTTTCCCACATCATGCAGCATCGCCACATAATAAATGTTCTGAATCTCCTCCTCAGACCAGCCCAGACGCTGCGCTAAGAGCTCGGAGTACGCTGCCACCCGCATGGAGTGTCCTTTTGTATAATCATCCTTCGCATCCACGGTATTGGCGACCGTCATAATCGCCTGAATCGTGATGCGCTCCATCTCCTTCGTCTTCTCATCCAGTCTGCGCTGCAGATCCTTCCGATAACCGTCAAGTTCAAGCGTGCATCTGATCCGGCTCAGCATGATATTCGGCTCGAAGGGTTTGGCTATATAATCGTTTGCCCCCACTCGAAAACACTCGATCTCCGTCTCCGCACTGCGGTCAGCAGTCAGAAAGATCACCGGAATCTTCTTCCAGTGCGGATCCTTCTGCAGTGTCGCCATCACCTCAAAACCGCCTATTTCCGGCATATTGATATCCAGAAGAATCAGATCCGGCGTATGCCGCTCCAGATACTTAAACGCCTGCTTTCCCGAATTTACGGCTACCGCCTTGTACTTTCCCTCCAGCAGTTTCTGCGCCGTCGACAGCGTCAGTCTGTCATCGTCGACAATCAAGATTATCTTTTTCATTTGTCCCCCATACTAATTATGTAACGATCTGTTCAATTCCTTCACAGTTCTTATGCAAAACTCACCTAAAGATCTTCGTCCTGTGTCAGATAACAATACTTTTCTTTATTATACGCGCACCGGAGACAAAAAGCAAACATATCTCCGATCAATTCAACACAATTTGACATCAATTATCCGGGATTGCGGAATTAGCTCTCCTTGCTCATCTCCTTTTTCAGCCGCCGCATGATTTTTTTCTCCAGTCTGGAAATATAGGACTGGGAAATGCCAAGCAGTTCCGCCACCTCCTTCTGAGTCAGTTCCTTCCCATCCGCGTTCCCGATCCCGAAACGCAGGCGGATGATCGTCTGCTCCCGCTCGGACAGCTTGGCGATCGCCCGGATCAGCAGCTTTCTCTCCACCTCATCCTCCAGATTCTTGTAAATCACGTCCTCATCCGTCCCCAAAATATCCGAGAGCAAAAGCTCATTGCCGTCCCAGTCCACATTCAGCGGCTCGTCGATGGAAACTTCCATCCGATGCTTGTTATTTCTTCTCAGGTACATCAGAATTTCGTTTTCGATACAGCGTGAGGCATAGGTCGCCAGCTTAATGTTCTTTCCCGGATTAAAGGTGTTGATAGACTTAATCAGTCCGATGGTTCCGATGGAAATCAGATCCTCCACGCCCACGCCCGTATTGTCAAACTTTTTCGCAATGTACACCACCAATCTTAAGTTATGCTCTATCAGAATCGACTTGGCCTCGTCCTCATATTCCGTTCCCAGATCGCCGATGATCTCATTCTCCCTTTCACTTTCGAGAGGCGGCGGAAGCACCTCTGCCCCTCCTATGTAATGAATGTCTCCCTGCCTGGTCATCAGGAATTTTTGATCCCTATGTACCATCTTAAACTGAATCTTACCGGGAATTGCCACTTTTAAAACCATCTTTTTTCCTCCTAGTTTTCTAATAGCCCGGGGTGTAATATCATCTGGTACGCACTGTCCTCCGATATGCCCGTATCACAAACCGCAACTATGACATGTTCTCTTTTGAGCGTCCCTCCCGTCTCCTCAATCAAAAGTTCCGGCAGCTCGTAGCCAGAGAGAATCCCGCTCTTTTTTCCCACACTCCTGTACGGAATCGCATGAAACTTTTCCTGAGACAAACAGGACGCCATACAGCGGGCAATTTTTCTGCTGATTACGCTTACCGGCGCGCCGCTTATGGGATCCGTGAGATGGTTCCCCGTATCCACCAGCGCCCTTACACGGATTTCCTGTCCCAAGGCCGGCACGTAAACGCGCACGGTCCGCAGGCTGTCCGCCCGCCGTCTCATGAGCCGCCGTAAAACGACTTCCAGAAGCAGATAGGACAAAGCGCCTGCCGCCAGGGTTAAGAAAAGACCTCCGCCCCCCTTCATAACGGCTCTTAGGCGATTCAGAATCCATATCATACCGCCGCCGAAAAAAAAGCCGGCGGCAGCCATCAGCAAAGACGCCCGAAGAAGGCTGCGCACACCGTGTATTTGATAGGTGAGACACATCATACACATACTGACAGGCACGGAGCCGAGTAAAAGTCTGGCTCCCACCGTGAATACCGGTATCATCAGACTTACGCAGCTCAGCCCGGCTCCCGCTGCCGCTCCCAGCCAAATTCTCCGGCGCGTGGCAGTACGCCGCATAATTTGTCCGGCCAGGGACAGCAGATACAGATCCGTCGTCATCTGCAGGATGAAAACACTGTCAATATATAATTTGTAATACACATTCCACCTCCGTATTTCCTCTTCATTATAGGAAATGCCGTGTGCATATTCTGTCATAATCGGGGAGCATTTCCCTTATTTTTCCAGTCAGATAACAACAAAATTCGAGCGGGAAAGCTTTTATTCCTGCTCGCCGCGCGGGGTGCGTGCTGCAAAGCAGCAATATACATTACGCACCTCTGCGCATATAAAAATACCACAGGATCCTCTCCTGTGGTATTTCATATCTTTCCATATTATTATATTCTTCTATTTTCTCAGGAAACTCGGTATATCCAGCGACTTCTCCTCCACGGAGCTTTTGATATCGTTGGTTTTCTGAATGCCGATTGGCTTAAGCCCTGCCTGCGTCTTAGCCTGTCCGCCCTGCGACGAGATCGGCTGCTTCAGACCCATATTCGCCGCCGCAAACGCGCTTAAACCCGAGCCCGCGCCCACCGTGCTCTTCCCCTGCAAGGAGGTGGGTGTTATGTATCCGCTCTTAAAGCCTAGCCCGGCGCCCTGTCTGGCCGCCTTTTCCTCGATACCCGTAGCGATAATGGTGACATTACAAGTGTCCGTCATGCTGGAATCATACATGGCACCGAAGATAATATTCACCTCGTCGCCCGTGAGCGCCCTCACATAATCGGAAGCGTCAGAGGCGTCCGCCAGAGAAATATCGCCGGATACATTGATAATCACATGGGTCGCCCCGGTGATTGTCGTCTCAAGCAGCGGGCTTTCCACTGCCATCTTGGCAGCCTCCGCCGCCTTATCGTCGCCCTTCCCGGTGCCGATGCCGATATGTGCAATACCCTTGTCCTTCATAACGGTCTGCACATCCGCGAAATCCAGATTGATGATAGCCGGCATATTAATCAGATCGGTAATACCCTGTACCGCCTGCTGCAGCACTTCATCCGCTTTCTTAAGAGCCTCCGGCATGGTAGTACGCCTGTCCACAATCTCAAGAAGCTTATCATTCGGAATCACAATCAACGTATCTACATTATCTTTAATCTTCTCAATTCCTGCCAGCGCATTTGTCATACGCGCCTTCGCCTCAAAGCGGAAGGGTTTCGTCACAACGCCGACAGTCAGAATACCCATATCCTTCGCAAGCTTGGCCACCACAGGAGCCGCTCCGGTTCCGGTACCGCCGCCCATGCCGCAGGTGACAAACACCATGTCCGCCCCCTTTAATGCCTGAGCCACTTCCTCGGAACTCTCCTCCGCCGCCTTCTCACCGATCTCCGGCTTCGCGCCGGCGCCAAGTCCCTTGGTCAGCTTTTCACCGATCTGCAGCAGCCTGGTCGCTCTGCAAAGCTGCAACGCCTGTTTATCTGTATTGATACCGATAAACTCTACACCGTCTATCTCTTCATCTATCATTCTATTTACAGCGTTGTTTCCCGCACCGCCGACACCGACCACGATAATCTTCGCCGCGGACTCCGCTTCATTCGACTTAATCTCAAGCAAGGTGATTCCTCCTTCTACTTCCACATACTCCATGCACAATCATATACTTTATCATATAATTATTTTCCGAACTTCGCAAGCCATTTTTTTCTTTTTGTCTTGTTTGCGCCAATTTTGTAATTTTCATCCCGAACCATACCCTCGCTGTCTGGTGACGGAGCCAGCGCCAAAATGCCCGTATTATGGCATTTTGTGTGCATAAGTTGTCATTATTCACACCCATTAATCGTTCATAATATACAAAATTTGGTATGGTGTGAATTATGACCTGAATTTTCTGAATCATTTTCCCTCAATCCTGCTCAAAGCTGTATGTTTTCGTATCTTCGCTGTATTCCCGCATATCTAAAGTACCACTTTTTCCCAGCAGATCCGGCAGAATATACTGCAGCTTCATAATCTTTTCGTCGATATCTTTGTTTTCTCCCATCGCAATCTTCGCTTCCCCGAAATACAGGGTCACATTGTAAACGCTGTCAAAATAAATCCTGTCCGCCGTGAGAGAATACTTCGAAAGCTGCTGGGTAATATTCAGAATCTCGTCAAACAGCTCCGGCTTGTCCACCGGCAGGGGCTCATGGAGAATCACATGATCGAAAGTGAGCCCTGTCACCTGTGGAATCCCCGCCGTTTCCTCCGTGGACGTCTCCACCACGATCCCATCCTTGTCAAAATACACATAACGCCCCAGATATTTGACATAACCGGCCAGCGCCTTCTCATACACCGTAATGCGGATCGTATCCCTCGACTCAATGTCCACGTCCATGGTCTCAATAAAAGGAACGCCCTCGATTCCCTTATCACGGTATTTCAGGGAGAGGAGAAGGGAATTATCCCCGAACCTTCCCCCCATGACCATCCCCATAATCTCCTCGTTGGTGTAATGAACGCTGCCTTCCACATAGACCGTCGTCACCTTATAGTTATTAATAATGTAGAGAAAGCCGCCGGTCATAAGCAAAAGGAGGGAGGAAAAACCCGCCAGCACAATCCCTGCCCGCTTCACCCTGCCAAAGCGGATTTTTTCCGGCCTTTCCTCACGCCTTCTGATCCTCCGTTTCTTCTTTTTCGGCTCCTCCACATCCCCGTTCTTAATCAGCCGCAGATTCGGATTCGTCTTCCTTTTCTTTTTTATGGTAGTCTTATCGCTCATCTTCTCCTACACTCCGGCAACCGCCATAATACCGCTTAAGCGGAATCTCAAATTCGTACGGAGAATGCCGTATTTCAGACATTCTCCTACGCAAAACTTAGTGCTTTCAAGTCAGCTTGCTGACTTTGCGTCTCTGACCTATGGCGGGACGTCTTTAGAAGCGCTTTTCGCGTTTCTCACTCTAGGCCAGTTCTATCTCCGCGCCCAGCTCCCGCAGGCTCCGTGTGATATCCTCGTAGCCTCTGTCTATAAAATGGCGGTTTGTCACAATGCCCGTGCCCTCCGCCGCCAGAGCCGCCACCACAAGCGCCGCCCCGCCGCGGAGCTCCTGGGCCTCCACAATGGTGTTATGAAGCGGCCTGCCGCCGCAGACACTCGCACAGTTTCCCGCCACCCGGATATCGGCCCCCATCTTCACAAGCTCCGGCACGATCCGAAATCGATTCTCGAAAACCGTCTCCTCGATCCGGCCGCCCTGTCCCGAAAAGACCATAGCCGCCATGAAAAGAGACTGTAAGTCCGTAGGAAACCCCGGATAGACCGCCGTCACCAGAGCCCCCGGAGGCTTTTTACATGCCCTGCCCTCCACGAACAGGCCCTCCGGCGAGGGTGACAGCCGAACGCCCATCTTCTCCGCACAGGCAAGCACGCTCTCCATCTGCCCGCAGGGCGCATCCCCCAGGAAAACGCGGCCGCCTGCACACATACAGGCCGCCAGATACGTACCCGCCACAATCCGGTCTGCCGGCACATGGAAACGCACGGGATGGAGTTTTCTCACGCCCTCAATCACCAGCCTGTCTGTCCCCACACCGCTTATTTTACCGCCCGCACCGACCAGAAATTCGCACAGCGCCTGTATTTCCGGCTCTCTGGCCGCCGGATGGATCACCGTCCGCCCCTCCGCCAGAACCGCCGCCAGAATCAGATTCTCCGTCACGCCCACGCTGACGAAAGGCAGCTCATGCACTGCGCCGTAAAGCCGCTCTGCTCTGGCGCAAAACTCTTCCGGCCCCTCCATAATCTCCACGCCCATACGCCGCAACGCACATATGTGTTGGTCGATGGGCCGTTTCCCGATCACGCAGCCGCCCGGATATTCCATGGTAACCTCGCCCACCCGGGCAAGCAGCGCCCCCAGGAGCATGATCGAGGAGCGCATCACGCCCACGGAATCGGCAGGCATGTCGCATTCGGCCACCCTTTTCGTATCAATGCGAACCACATCCGCCTCTCTGCTCACCAGACAGCCCAGACTTTGCAACAGTCTCAACATGTGGTATACATCCGAAATGTCCGGGCAGTTTACGATCTCGCAAGTACCGTCTATCAAAAGTGTCGCCGCCAAAATTGGCAGCGAGGCATTTTTTGACCCTTGTATCCTCGTCTGTCCCGAAAGACAGTTTCCACCATAGATACGAACAGCGTCCATAAATTTACCTCTGTCTTGATTTATGACCTATTCTATCTATATGGATTTCCGATCAAAAATTATCTTGTCCTCATAAATCTTTTAGCCGTATTCCTTTGGCCACGCTCAGCGTTATCCCAATTTCAATCAAAAGGAACATGACGGAAGAACCTCCGTAACTGATAAATGGCAGGGAAATTCCCGTATTGGGAATCGTGTTGGTGACCACGGCAATATTCAGAATAACCTGGACGGCTATATGCCCCATCACGCCCACTACCAGAAGCGCGCCGTAAAGATCGGGCGCATTGTTGGCGATAATCATCAACCGCCAGATCAGCATCAGGAACATGATGATAACGGCAATCCCGCCGAAGAGCCCCAGCTCCTCACAGATTATGGAAAAAATCATATCGTTCTGCGCCTCCGGCAGAAATCCCCGCTTCTGCATACTCTGTCCCAAGCCCTTGCCGAGCACGCCGCCGCTGCCGATGGCATAGAGCGCCTGCAGCGTCTGGAAACCGGTATCGCTGGAGTAAGCCTCCGGATCGCGCCATGCGAGTATACGCACGCCTCTGAAATCCAGATCGTCCACATGAGCCTCCGCCGTCTGTATCACATAAAACACTAAGATCGCCGCCACAACCAGCACACTCCCGCCCATGAGGAAGAAACGCTTATAATCCGGGCATGATACAAAAAGCATCAGCACCGCAATCGCCATCACGATAATGGCTGAACTTAAGTTGTTGGTAATGACGTAAATCATCCCCGCCACCACTGTGGGAAATCCGAGTACGGTAAAGAATCCCTTATTGGTTCGTATATTTTTTCCCATTTTACAGATCAGGCTGGCCAGAAACAGGATCATACCCAGCTTTGCCACCTCCGCTACCTGCAGAGAAATACCTGCTATGTAAAGCCACCTCGTCGCACCGCCGGAGCTGTGGCCAAAAGGAATAATCAACAAGATCAGCACCACCGAACCAATGTAGGCCGGCACCGCAAACCGCTCCCAGAAGTGGTAAGGAATGTTGGCCACCACCATCATCGCCACCAGCCCCAGAATGGACGCAAAGAGCTGCTGACGCAGATAACTGGTAGAATCCCCCATCTTTAAATTTGCCTCGTAGGAGCTTGAGGAAAACACCATAACCATACCGAAGCCCACAAGAAAAAGCACGATGAAAAGCAGGCTGTAATCCATAAAGCTTTCGCCTTTTTGTTGTCTTCTGCGGGAAGCGTTTCTTTGTGCCACTTTTTAACTCTCCTCCATCCGATTGACCATTTCCTTAAACATCCGCCCCCTGACCTCGTAGTTCGGGAACATCCCCCAGCTCGCACAGGCGGGAGACAGTAAAACCGCATCCCCCGGCGCCGCCTGCTCCACACACACTGCGAAAGCCTCCTCGAAGGTGTCCGCCAACACAATATTCGAAAGTCCGTGGGCCTTCGCGCACGCAGCGATCTTTTCCCTTGTCTGTCCGATCAGCACCAGGCACTTCACCTTGCCGTCAAAGGCCTCGATCCACTCGTCGTATTCGCTCTGCTTATCATAACCGCCGCCGATCAGAACCGTGGGGCGGTTCATCGCCCGGATGCCCTGAATGGCCGCGTCCGGATTGGTTCCTTTAGAGTCGTTGTAATAATCCACGCCCCGCTTTGTGGCAACAAACTCAATCCTGTGCTCCACCGGCGCAAATGTGCCGATGACCGACAGAATTTCCTCCATCGGCACGCCGCAGGCCGTCGTGACCGCCATAGCCGCCATCACGTTCTCCACGTTACAGACGCCCACCAGCTTCATATCATGTATGTTCATGAGTCTTTCGCTCACACCGTTCTCTGCCCGGAAGATTTCCTCTCCTTCCAGATAAAAACCGTTCTCAAGCCTTCTCCGGGAAGAAAACCAGACCACACGCGCGGGACACCGCTCCCCGAAAGCCCTGGTGTAACTGTTCTCGTAGTTCAGGACGCAGGTTTCCGTCTTCGTCTGGTTCCTGCAGACCGCCTCCTTCGCCGCCGCGTAGTTTTCCATCGTATGATGCCGGTTTAAATGATCCGGCGTTATATTCAAAATCGCGGAAACCTTTGGCTTAAACTGATCGATCGTCTCCAGCTGGAAGCTGCTGATCTCCGCCACAGTCACAGTCTCCTCGGTAGCGTCCAGCGCCGTCATCGTGTAGGGATTCCCGATATTTCCCACCACGTCCACATCCTTACAGTGAGCCGCCATGATCGCCCCCACAAGAGAGGTGGTCGTCGTCTTTCCGTTCGTCCCCGTGATGGCGATGACCGTGCCTTTCCCCATCTCATAGGCAAGCTCGATCTCGCCCCAGATCTTCACGCCCCTTTTTCGGAAATCCTCCACAAAAGCCGTATCCGTCGAAACGCCGGGACTCAAAACCACAAGCTCCACCGAAGTTTTCTGTTCTTCCGGCAGGACACCGATCACAATCTCCGCCTCCGAACCGGGCGTAAGCTTTCCCCGCACTTCCTCTATCGTTAACTTTTCGTTTTCATCAAACAGTATGGGTTCCGCTCCCGCGTGACACAAGGCGGCCACCGCCCCGATCCCGCTCAAACCCGATCCCACCACAAGTACCTTTTTCCCCTGCAAGTTCATAACATCCTCCCTCCAAGCGGAGAATGCCGCATTTTTGGCATTCTCCCGAGTGAAACATAGAACTTCTTAGCGAAGCAGCCATTGCTGCTGAGCTTTAGAAGTTCGTTTCACTCTACGCCCATTAACGCCACCAGACACAGCAGCGCCGTCACAATCGAAAATACGGCAACCACCCGGGTCTCCGACCACCCGCACAGCTCGAAGTGATGGTGGATCGGCGCCATCTTAAAGATACGTTTGCCGCCCGTCAGTTTAAAATAGGTCACCTGCATCATAACCGACAATACCTCAATGACATAGATAAATCCTACGATCGCGATAAAGAGCGGCATCTGCATCATATACGCCGCCGCCGCCACGAAACCGCCAAGAGCAAGCGACCCGGTATCTCCCATAAACACGCTGGCCGGATGCACATTGAAGCTGTCTCTTATACCAATCT
>VSNH01000061.1 GCA_009774215.1 Lachnospiraceae bacterium | reverse complement strand
ATGTTGACGCATTCTCCGCAGACAAAGCAGACGGATAGAAAGAAACGGAGATTCAGTATTTGGTTTTGAGGGTATGTTTAAAGTTTATCAACACTATTTACAAAAAAATGTAATTAGTGTTTTTTTTTTAGAATATTTGTGATATAATAAGATAAATCTGAGATTGCGTCTCAATTGGTTTACATTTAAAAGAAGTGAATGAGCAATCGGAAGGATGAGAGGGTATTTTCTAAATATTTAACGTGAGGTGGATTGCATGGATACAAAGATTCTGCTTGAAAATGGAACAAATGAGCTGGAGGTACTTGAATTTAAGCTGGACGGAAATGCTTACGGCATCAATGTGGCGAAGATCAAGGAAATTATTAACTATCAGGAAGTGACGCCTGTACCGAATGCGCATCCGAGCGTTGAAGGCATTTTTATGCCGCGTGATGTGATGATTACGGCGATTGACCTGAAGAACTGCTTACAACGAGGCGTATCTGAACCGGGTGGGCTTTTTATTGTCACGAATTTTAATAAGCTGGATATTGCATTTCACGTGGATTCTGTAGTTGGCATCCATCGTGTGTCCTGGAGAGAGATCATTAAGCCGGGCACGACGATATCTACGTCGGAGGATGGGGTATCGACGGGTATTATCAAATTTGATGACAGGCTGATCATTATTCTTGATTTTGAGAAGATTGTGACGGATATTAATCCTGAGACTGGCCTTAAGGTTGCTGATATTGAAGAGCTGGGCGAGAGACATAGGATTGATGTGCCGATTTTGATTGCAGAGGATTCGCCGCTTTTGAATAAGCTGATTGTGGACTCCTTACATAAGGCAGGCTATGTGAATCTGATTCATACGGAGAACGGCCAGCAGGCTTATGATGTGATTCAGGAGTGCAAGAAAGAGGGCACGCTCAGAGATCATGTACAGTGTATCATTACGGATATTGAGATGCCGATTATGGATGGACACAGACTGACAAAGCTTGTGAAATCCGATGATGAGACGAGAGACATTCCGATTGTTATTTTCTCATCGCTGGTTAATGATGATATGAAGAGAAAGGGAGAGGCGCTCGGAGCAAATGCGCAGCTTTCTAAGCCAGAAATCGGCAATTTGGTACGAGTGGTTGATGAACTGGTCTTGGCGAATAGGTAAGTGGGACATATCAAAAGGTAAGGCCGGGAGTTTTCCGGCCTTCTTTTTGCGCAGCCCAATGTAGAGGAAGTATGCCGCTAAAGCGGCGCATGGGGCGCGCGGCGAGTAGGGGGAGATAACTCTTCCCTACTCGCTTGTGTATAAATGCGAAGTATTTCGACTATGCCGAAGCGGGCTTGCACTGAGGGAATGGAAAGATGGATATGCAGCTTCAGGAAGTAAGGGAAAAAATTCAAGATGCGGAGCTTGTTCTCGTCGGACTTGGGGATGGGTTCCAGTATGGCTGGGGCGCGCTTGTGAATGATGAAAGGTATCGTGAGATCGAGCGGGAAATAGGAGACGACGAACGATATGCCTGGATCGTGCCTTTTTTGCAGAAGATGGTACTGTGCCGGGAGCGGGAGGAAAGGTGGGATCGGGCTTATCAGGCGTTGAGGGCGCTTATAGAGGGAAAAAACTATTTTGTCGTTTCGCTCTGCATGGATGATTATTTGTATGGAACGGGGCTTGACGAGAAAAGGCTGGTGACGCCTTGCGGCGGCTTCCGCAAGATGCAGTGCGATCAGAACTGTACGGGAGAATTATATGAGATACCAGAGGAGATATACGAGGCCGTGATGCGGTACTACAGAGGAAAATTACCTTTGTCGGCGTTGGAGGAGCCGGTTTGTGAAAAGTGCGGTGGAAAAATGCGGTTTAATCAGCTCGGCGTGGAGCGGTATGCGCAGGAGGGGTATCTGGATCAGTGGAATGTTTACACAAAATGGCTGCAGGGCACTGTGAATAGAAAGCTGTGTATGCTGGAGCTGGGAGTGGGAATGAGCTATCCGGGCATTATTCGTTTTCCCTTTGAGAAGATGGCGTACTACAACCAAAAGGCTTTTTTATATCGCGTGCATCCGCGGCTTTATCAATTAGGGGAGGAAATCGCAGACAGGAGCAGGGGGATCGCGGAGAACCCCGTCGATTTTCTTGTAACGATTCAGCCTTCATAGTTACGGAATTCGGTCTATTCCAGTTTTGCCTTCGGCAAAGAGACCGAATTCTTCTAAATCTTTACATATTCTCACGGACTTTGCAGCGAGTGTAAAGTCCTGAGCTGAAATGATACATTTTCTTGCCGCATGGGGAAAAGGGATTTGTTAAATAGGATAAGATGTGATAAAATGTGAGGTAGTGTGACATCAATAAATGTGTGTGGCTATAAAGGTACGGAATAGCTGCAAATGGGGAGAAACTATGAGCTCGAGTGAAGAATATTTAGACAGTTTATTAGATTCCATACTGGGAGGCGGGAAACCGGACGGAGAGGAAGAAGCCGTATCCGGGGCAGAAGGCGGAGATAATCAGGCAGCTTTGTCAGACGGAGGAAAAGCCATGTCTTCCGAGGAGATAGAGGAGATGCTGATGTCCATGGGCACTCTGGGCGGTTCGGAGCAAGAAGCGCAGGAGCAGGCCGGATCGGAAGCAGAGGATATGGAGGCTATGCTTGCTTTCATGAACGAGCATAACGCCGGTGGAACGGCTTCGGGTTCCGAAGAGACTGAGACGACGTTGGATGACTTGGGCATGGATGAAGGTATGGGGGCGGCCGATTTTGCTCCGGAAGGGAAGGAAGCAGAAGAAGGCATGACGGGTGTATCGGATGAGTTGTCGCTGGATGACTTGGATCTGGGCGAGAGCAGCGGTGATGATGGACTTGTGGACGACCTGTCACTGGATAGTTTGGATCTCGGTGTGAGCAGCGTTGACGAGGGAGCTATGGACGACTTATCGCTGGATGATCTGTCGTTTGGCGAGAACGGCGTTGATGATGGACTGCTGGATGAGTTGTCGCTGGACGATCTGGATTTGGGCGATGGCGGAAGCGATGCGGCTATGGCTGACTTTGCTCTGGAGGAGACGGACGGAGGGGAGAGTATGACGTCCGGGCTGGATGAGTTGTCGCTGGATGATCTGGATCTGGGCGAGAGCGGCGTTGATGATGGACTTATGGACGATTTGTCGCTGGACGATCTGGATTTGGGCGACGGTGGAAGCGATGCGGCTATGGCTGATTTTGCCCTGGAGGAGCCGGACGGCGGGGAGAGTATGACATCCGGGCTGGATGAGTTGTCGCTGGACGATCTGGATCTGGGCGAAAGCGGCGGTGACATGACATTAGATGAGTTGTCGCTGGACGATCTGGATCTGGGTGAAGGCAGCGATGAAGGGGCTTTAGGCGACTTGGCATTGGAGGAAACAGGAGGAACGAATGAGGAAATGGACGGATTGATGTCTGAGGAAGATATTGACCGTCTGTTGAACGGTAATTTATCTGATGAGGAAGGCGGAACGGCTGATTTTGCGCTGGAGGAGACGGGGGAGAGCGATGAAGATCTCTCTGCCCTGCTGGCAGGGATGGGGCACGATGAGGATCTGTCAGAGATCAACGATCTGTTAGAGGGGGCTGACCAGGGTGTTTCGCCGGATGATGATATGCTGGCGATGCTGGAAGGTGCGGATGACGGTGGAGACAGCAGCTTTGATTTTTTTGAAAATGATGAGGCGGCCAAAGAAGCGGAGAGTATTCGGGAACTTACACCGGAGGAGATAGAAGCCAGAGAAAGCGGCGGGAAGTCTAAGAAGGAGAAAAAGAAGCGCAAGAAGCTGTTCGGGAAAAAGAAGAAGGAAAGCGGCGAGGAGGCTGCAGCAGAAGAGGCCGGGGGTGAGCTGGAAGCGCTTTTAGCAGAAACGACCGAACAGGAACCGGAAGCAGAAGAAGAAGCGGAGGAAAAGAAACCGGGATTTTTGGCAAGGCTTATGAATTTCCTGCTGGAGTCGGATGAGGAGGATGAAGATCCCCTTGCGGCGGAGGTTCTCGCGGATAGTGTCGGCGAGACGGGAACGGTTACTGATGAGAATAAAGCGCTTCTGGAGGAATTGAAGGAAGAGGATAAGAAGGGCAAAAAGAAGAAAGATAAGAAGAAGGGCAAGAAAGGAAAAGGCGGAGAAGAAGGGGAGGAAGGCGCCGAGGGAGAAGGGGAAGACAGCAAGAAAGCGAAAAAGAAAAAGAAGAAAGAAAAGAAGAAAAAAGAAGAGTAAGAGACAGATCTGTTTGCACCGCCGGAGAAGAAGCTTTCTAAGAAGAAGGTGATAACGGTGTTTGTATTCTGCGGCACAATCGCGGCTTGTATTGTGCTTTTGGTTTCCTTCCTGCCAAACTATACGGAGAAGCGGGAGGCGCATGTGGCGTATGATCATCAGGATTATGCGCAGGTGTACGACCTTCTGTACGGGAAGGAATTAGATGAACAGGATGAGGTGCTGTTCCAGAGGAGTAACCTGATTCTGCAGATGAATCGGAAGCTTACATCTTATGAAAATTATGGCAGTCTCGATATGCGTCTGGAGTCGTTGAATGCGTTGATTGGCGGTGTGGCGCGCTATCAGGCGATTCTGCCGGAGGCGGAAACATACAATGTAGTAGGTGAGGTCAGTGACATTTACGCGCAGATTTTAGATAGGCTGTCGGCAGACTTCGGGGTGTCTGAGTCGGACGCATTGGAGATCATCGCTCTGGAGGACGATGTGGCTTATTCACAGCGTCTTGAGGCGATTATAAGCGGCGCGGTTTACAGCGAGGATATTCCCGCGGGCAGACAGGATGTGCTGCCGGAGGAAGAGGAGATCATCGAGAGAATAGACGGGCTTGAGTCTGAGACCGAGGGAGAACAGCCGACGGATGATATGCAGACGGATGTGGCCCCGGAAGAGGATATGCTGCCGGAGGAAATGATGGAAGTGAACGCAGATGAAAATGCAGGCGAAGATATGCCGACGGATGAGAATGCGAATGAAGGGGCAGAGTGATGGTAGCGATTATCGATTATGATGCCGGGAATATCAAGAGTGTGGAGAAGGCCGTCTCTCTGCTGGGGCATGAGGCTTTGCTGACGAGGAACAGGGAAGAAATTCTCTTGGCGGATCATGTGATTCTGCCCGGTGTGGGCGCGTTTGGCGACGCTATGGAAAAGCTGCACGGGTACGGGCTGGTTTCCGTCATCCGTGAGACGGCAGATAAAGGGATTCCTTTTCTGGGCATTTGTCTGGGACTGCAGCTTATGTTTGAGAGCAGCGAGGAGGCACCCGGCGTAGCAGGGCTGGGGCTTTTACCGGGAAAGATTGTGAGGATTCCCGATAAGGAGGGGCTGAAAATTCCTCATATCGGCTGGAATTCTCTGACGTTTCCGAATCAGGGACGGCTGTTTCAGGGGATTGCGGAGGGCGCTTATGTGTACTTCGTGCACTCCTATTATCTGCAGGCGGACGATCCGCAGATCGTGAAAGCCTCTACGGAGTATGGCACGCTGATTCACGCTTCGGTGGAGAGAGACAATCTGTTTGCCTGTCAGTTCCATCCGGAGAAGAGCTCGGAGACAGGACTGAAAATATTACAGAACTTTTTGGAAGTTTAGGACGGAGCGGCGATGCATACAAAGCGGATTATTCCCTGTCTGGATGTGAAAAACGGCAGGGTGGTTAAGGGCGTTAATTTCATCAATTTTAAGGATGCGGGCGATCCGGCTGAGGTCGGCGCGGCTTATGACAAGTCGGGAGCGGACGAGCTCGTTTTTCTGGATATCACGGCTTCCTCCGACGCGAGAGACACGGCTGTGGAGATGGTGCGTAAGGTTGCCGAGAAGGTGTTTATTCCTTTTACGGTGGGCGGCGGCATTCGCACGGTGGAGGACTTTAAGGCGATTCTGCGGGAGGGAGCGGATAAGGTTTCCGTCAATTCGGCGGCGATTATGAATCCGAATCTGATCAGTGAGGCGGCGGATAAGTTCGGCAGTCAGTGTGTGGTGGTGGCGATCGACGCGAAAAGACGCGCCGACGGGAAAGGGTTTACCATCTATAAAAACGGCGGCCGTGTGGATATGGAGATCGACGCTGTGGAATGGGCTATGAAAGCGGAAAAGCTTGGTGCGGGAGAGATTCTTCTGACCAGCATGGATGGGGACGGCACCAAGGCAGGATATGATCTGGAGCTGACGAGAGCCGTTGCGGAGAATGTGTCGATTCCGGTGATTGCTTCCGGCGGCGCGGGGACGATGGAACACTTCTACGAGGCATTCACGGAAGGGAAGGCGGAGGCGGCGCTGGCGGCGTCACTCTTTCATTTCAAGGAGATGGAAATAAAGGATTTAAAGAAATATCTGCGGGAGAAGGGTATTTCGGTACGATTAGAGTAAAGACGCGAAAGTGGATTCGGGTATGCAAGGGGGCATAGGAACAGGAATGAGGCGGTTCTATGCCCTTTTACGCTCGTTTGCGGAGAGTTTATGACGAAAGAGAAAGGAAAAAAGCACAATGGCAATGCTGGCAAACGACTGGGCGCAGGCTCTGGACAGCGAATTTCGGAAGCCTTATTACAAAAACCTTTACATGTTTGTGAAAGAGGAGTACAGTAAACGGGTGGTTTATCCGCCTGCGGACGATATTTATAACGCCTTTCATTTTACACCTTTGGGGAAAGTGAAGGTGCTGCTTCTGGGGCAGGATCCGTACCACAACGAGCATCAGGCGCACGGCATGAGCTTTTCGGTGCTGCCGGATCAGAAGGAGATTCCGCCGTCTTTGCAGAATATTTATCAGGAGCTGCGGGACGACCTTGGCTGTTACATACCCGACAACGGGTATCTGCAGAAGTGGGCCGACCAGGGGGTGCTTCTTTTAAATACGGTGCTGACCGTGCGGGCGCATCAGGCTAATTCCCATCAGGGAAAAGGCTGGGAGGAGTTCACGGACGCGGTGATCCGGGCGGTGAACGAGCAGGATCGTCCGATTGTGTATCTGCTCTGGGGAAAGCCTGCGCAGAGCAAAATTCCGATGCTGAACAACCCAAAGCATCTGATATTAAAAGCGCCGCACCCAAGCCCTTTATCGGCTTATCGGGGATTTTTCGGATGCAGGCATTTTAGTCAGTGTAACGCGTTCCTGGAGAAAAACGGCGTGGAGCCCATAGATTGGCAGATTGAGAACATTGCGGGAGGAGAAAACAGACATGAGTAAATTACCTTTTGTGACGAAGGAACAGATAGAGGAGATCGTAAAGACCTACCCTACGCCATTTCATATCTATGACGAGAAGGGCATCAGGGAGAATGCCAAAGCCGTGCAGGAGGCTTTTTCGTGGAATAAAAGATTTAAGGAGTATTTTGCGGTGAAGGCATGTCCGAATCCGTTTTTGATTCAGATTCTGCACGAGTACGGCGCGGGCTGCGACTGTTCTTCCATGACGGAGCTGATGCTGAGCAACGCTCTGCAAATCAACGGGGACGATATTATGTTTTCCTCCAACGATACCCCGGCACAGGAGTACGAATACTGCGCGAAGGTGGGCGGCATCATCAACTTGGATGACATCACCCATATCGACTTTGTGGAGGGCATTCTGGGAAAACTGCCTGAGACTATGAGCTGCCGTTACAATCCGGGCGGCGTGTTCCAGTTAAGCAACGGCATTATGGACAATCCGGGTGATTCCAAGTACGGTTTTACACCGGAGCAGCTCTTTGAGGGCTATCGCATTTTGAAGGAAAAAGGGGTGAAGCGTTTCGGGCTCCACGCGTTCCTTGCCAGCAATACGGTGACCAACGAGTATTATCCCCAACTTGCAAAGCAGCTCTTTGAGCTGGCGGTGCAGATCAAGGAGAAGGTGGGCGTGCAGATAGATTTTATCAACCTTTCCGGCGGCGTGGGCATCGCTTATCAGCCCGACCAGGTGGCGAACGATATCAGAGCCATTGGCGAGGGCGTGCACCGGGTTTTCGACGAGGTGCTTGTGCCCGCGGGCATGGGGGATACCGCGATTTATACGGAGATGGGGCGCTTTATGACAGGACCTTATGGGGCCCTTGTGACACAGGCGATTCACGAAAAGCACACCCACAAGGAATATATCGGTGTGGATGCCTGCGCAGTGAATCTGATGCGTCCCGCCATGTACGGCGCATACCATCATATCACGGTGCTTGGCAAGGAGAATGCGCCCTGCGACCATAAGTATGACGTGACGGGCTCGCTTTGCGAGAACAACGATAAGTTCGCCATTGACCGGATGCTCCCGGAGATTGAGAAAGGGGATTATCTGGTGATCCACGATACGGGCGCGCACGGCTACGCCATGGGTTATAACTATAACGGGAAATTAAAGTCAGCGGAGCTTTTGTTGAAAGAGGACGGCAGCGTGCAGCTTATCAGAAGGGCGGAGACACCGAAGGATTATTTCGCGACGCTGGATGGGTTTGAGGTGTATGGGAAGCTGGGGGTGTAGAACAGGAACGTTCAGTTGCAAAGCATGTTGTGGGAAAATGCAGAATGATAAAGAAAATGAGCAAAGGATTGGATGTGTCTGAATATAATAATTTTATTGACATGATGGGCTCGATGAATTTCTGCGAATAAATCTTGCCAACAGCCCGGCATTATGGTAAGATATAGCTTGGTTGCAGATGATGATTCAGGCAGGCGGTCATTGCAGCCGGGTATAATGAGAGCTGGTGTGTCGGAATGGCAGACGAGGCAGACTCAAAATCTGTTGTGGGCAACCACGTGTGGGTTCAAGTCCCACCACCAGCAGTAATTTTTGGAATAAGACATTAGATTATACTAATGTTTTATTTTTTGTCTGTGACAAAAGTAAAAGCGCCCGAACATCAAAAGGCTGTTCGGGCGCTGGGGGCGACAGTTTGGGCAGGCTGAAAACGACTGTTTTCGCAAACTTGGGTAGGGATGCGGCTACGGGGATTAGGCTTTTTTGACAAGTGCCTTGCTCTACATGTGGAGAGGGACATACTGGAAGAGGAGATACCAGATAAAGATGATGCAGTTTTTTATGCGGTTTTAATGGAACAACGTAAAGATACGGATGCATATTTGGTGACGGGAAATAGGAAGCATTTTCCAGTGAGAGCATACATTGTAACACCGAAAGGAATGTTGGATATCATAAAAGATGGAAAATAAGGGTGGTATGTTTCTATATGTTTTCTTTTAACCCCTTTCCCGACCAACCTCATTATCCCTAACCCACATCTTCAACGATTCCACAGTAACAGAAATCTTTTCAAGTTGATCCTGGATTTTCTTAAAATCGGCGTATTCATCTGACGTGATTTCACCGTCCTCCGTAATTTCAATCAGACGTTCTTTACATTTATCCAGCGCGTTTAAAGATGAAAGCAGGCCAAGGGCAATCTCGGGGAGTCCCTTGATCTCTACTTCCGGCACATACTCCTGTCCGATGCGGCATTCGTGGGAGCAGTAATAATTACACAACCGCGGATTTTTATAGGCTTCCGCCATGAGAACAACGTCTTCCGGCTGTGGCGGAGTCGTGCCGTTTTCTATTTTTTCGATTTTACTCTCGGAGATACAGCCGATGCGCTCGCTTGCCTGCGCTCTGGTCAGACCGGCATTTTCCCTGCTCTGAAAATAAATATTTTTGTTCTCTTTCGTAGATTTTTTTCCCATAAACAGTTCTCTCTCTCTAGCGTATATATGAATATAATTATATCGGATGGTACGATTTGACGCAAGAAAAAAGAAGCGGGGGTATTTCGCAAACATGGAGGGAATAGACTCTGCTTTTCCGTTCCTATAAGGGTTTATATGATATGGCCGGATAGCTAAAATAGGGTTATAACTTTTGTGAGCGGAAACGCAGACGTTGTCTCGTGGAGAGGAGCGTGATACATGACAGTGAATGAAAGAATGTCATTATGCCGCTTTTTGGAAAAGATCGAAGAGCAGGAAACCTACTGCGCATCCATAGGCGTGCGGGATGTGTCAAGATTCCGGGGGAAGGAGGCGGCGCAGACAAACAGAAGAGGAGAAAGGAACAGAAAACGGGCGTAATGCTACAATGCTTTTGGAGGAGGAGAGAAGATGATCACATTTCTATTTTGTATGTTAATGTTACTAGTATTCGGAAAACTTGCGGTATTTGCTGCCCGTGCAGCATGGGGCGTTATGAAAATCGTTGTCTGCTTTGTTTTTGTGCCATTCTTTTTAATGATACTTGTGATTTCGGGATTGGTATATATCGCTTTACCGATTTTAATCATTGTCGGGATAATCGGTTTTGTATCATCGCGGGTCTAGGGAGATGAGAAACACATATTATGTAAATTAGGAAATCAACCGTTTGCGCGATATTTACGCGATAACCTACACTATCCAATCTGCGCAAAATGTGATATTATGTAACCTGTAAAAGGGGAACGCGTATGGAAACCTATTCATACGCGAAAGGAAGCTGCGGGAGTGATTTCGCAGTTTTCTTTGTGTAAGTTCCGCAGAGTTGACAATTATTGTGGGAGAGGGGATAACATTTTGATGATAAACAGCGGATCAAAAGGCGGAGCAGACGGATGAATGGGATATTTCTTTTTGTCAATGAAACGGGCGAAATCTTGCGGCTGCATGACCTGAAGGATTTTAATCAGGCGGTTTCGGCGTATGATTCTCCGGTGTTTTGGCGGCGGCTGGAAGAACTTTCCACTAAAATTTCGCAAAAATCCCTATACAATTCCAGAAAAACATGATATAGTTGTTGAGGATTGTTACAAAATGTGACAAAATGTAATATTTTGCAATACAAATGTTACAAATGTGCGCATTGAGGTGCGGTCCGTAGGAAAAGAACAAAAGAAAACGGAAATGTAAGAAAACGAAAGGGAAGTAGCCGGTGCGGAGCAGCCGGATATAAGGTACAAATGATAAAACCAAATAAGATGTTATTACATAGACTGCGCAGGGGAGTGAAGCAGGTTGCCGTGCTGTGTCTGGCAGGCGCGCTGGTGCTGACACCGGGACTTAAGGTGGAGGCGGTGGGAGCGGGCAGCTCCATTGCCAGAGGCATTGACGTGTCCAAGCACAATCTGGGGATAGACTGGAGTCAGGTGCCATCCTCCGGGGTGTCTTTTGCTTTTGTGAAGGCGGGCAGCACGAACTCGGGCATTGACCCATATTTTGACGTGAATATGCGCGGCGCGAACGCGGCGGGTCTGCGGACGGGCGTGTATCTGTATTCTTATGCGGCCAATGCGGATCAGGCGAGAGCAGAGGCAAACCAGCTTTTACAGTGGATCGGCAACTATACGGTGAATTATCCGGTGGTCTTTGATGTGGAAGCGCCCTGTCACAAGAACATGTCGCAGGCGCAGCTGCAGGAGCTGATCAATGCGTTCTGCTCAATCATTGAGGCCAACGGCTATTATCCTGTAGTTTATTCCAGCCGGAATATGTTCCGGGACAAGATCGGTAATATCGGCTATGACAAGTGGATTGCGCAGTATGCGGATTCGCTTGAGTATGACGGCGGCGCGGCTTTCTGGCAGAATACTTCCCACGGCAGTGTGGCGGGGATTCCCACACGAGTGGATATGAATTATCAGTTTAAAGATTACGCGTCTCTGATCGTGGCGGACGGTTTTGCGCCCCGTGGCGACCAGACGGTCTTTTATGCGGGCTATCGAATGCAGAGGAACGGCTGGGTTGGCTGGGAAGATAAAAAGTATCATCTGGACGAGAACGGTTTTGTGCAGAAGGGCTGCTGGTTTGAGGATGAGACGGGCAGGTATTTCCTTGCCACAAAGGACGGACACGCCTTGCGCGAGGATGTGACGATCGAGGGGCAGGATTATTACTTTGATGAGAATGCGGTGATGCAGAGAGGGCTGGTGACCAGACCCGACGGCAACGTTTATTATTACGACCCGGCTACGGGCGCGCTGCAGAGAAATGTGACGGTAAATGTGGACGGCACGGACTACACGGTAGACGGCAACGGGATTGCGGCGGTGGCGGCGTCTGCGCCTGAGGCGGCTCCCGAGGCAGCATCCGCGGAAGCGGCGGACAGCGCACAGGCAGAGACGGTTTCCGTTCCCGCGGACGGCGGGGAGGCGGCTCCGGCTCAGTAGGAGCGGCGTAGAATGTCGGTGCGGGTGTCTGCACAATGGTACTTGGGATTTGAGAAAACGGATAGAGCGGTAAAAGGACGAGAAATGCGAAAGCATTGGGACAGAAGGGCGCTGGCGAAAGCCGGGGCTCTTCGTTGTGTCAGCCGTGAAAAACCTCTTTTAAATATCCGGGCGATGGTATATAATAATTTCTGTGCGGGTACTTGTGAATGTGCCGGTGGAAAGACATGGAGCGGGTAATGAACTGTAAAGAAGCAGAGAAAAATATACCGTCCTTCCTGGAGGATGAACTGGATGGAAGGGGCCTGGCAGAATTTGTGGAGCATATCGAGGACTGCCCGGAATGCATGGAGGAATTATCCATTCAGTTTCTGGTGGCGGAGGGCTTGGAGCAGCTTGAGCGGGGTAATAATTTTAATCTGCAGAAGGCGCTGACGTGGAAGCTGGAGGATGCAGATGACAAGATCCGCGTCAACCGTATTCTGCGGCATACGCTTCTGGTGCTGGAGGTCGCCGTGGTGGCGGTGATCATTGCAGCCTTGGTGATTGTATCGGTCTGAAAATAGAGTGAAAAGAACTTCTAGCCACTCACAGCAAAGGCTGTTTCGTGGAGAAGTTCTATGTTTCACTCGGGAGAATGCCTGAAATACGGGCATTCTCCGCACGGATTTGAGTCACAGCAGAGCTGTGACATGTTGGTTAATGTGACTGGAAATTAGAAATGGCAGAGTGAGGCTTGAGAGTATATGGCTTTGAAACTGGTTTTGATAGACGGACACAGTATATTGAACAGGGCGTTTTACGGGGTGCCTGAATTGACCAACGGGCAGGGGCTCCACACGAACGCGATCTTCGGCTTTTTGAATATTATGTTCAAGATTCTGGAGGAGGAGCAGGCGGATTATCTGGCGGTGGCTTTCGATGTCCACGCGCCCACCTTCCGGCATGAGATATACAAGGAGTACAAGGGCACGAGAAAGCCCATGCCCACGGAGCTTCGGGAACAGGTGCCGGTGATGAAGGAGCTGCTTCTGGCCATGGGCATCTGCGTGGTGGAACAGGCGGGGCTGGAGGCGGACGACATTCTTGGAACCATCGCGAAGCGTGCGGAGCGGGAAGGGATGGAAGTCTCCCTCGTGTCGGGTGACAGGGATCTTTTGCAGGTGGCCACAGACCATATCCGCATCCGCATTCCCAAGACGAAGGGCGGCAGAACCCAGGTGGAAGATTACTATGCGAAGGACGTGGAAGCGGCTTATCAAGTCAATCCGATTCAGTTTATTGACTTGAAGGCGTTGATGGGGGACACGGCGGACAATATTCCCGGTGTTCCGAAGGTGGGGGAGAAGACGGCCACGGAGCTGATGGTCACTTACGGGTCACTTGAAAATATTTACGCTCACGCGGAGGAAATTTCCAAAAAGTCAATCCGGGAATCCCTGCTTGCGAACAGGGAGCTTGCGGACTTGAGCAAGGTGCTGGCGACCATCAACGTGGACGCGGAGATTGCTTTTGACTTGGAGAAGGCGAGGATCGGCGATTTTTATACGGAAGAAGCCTATGTGCTGTGCAAGCAGCTTGAATTTAAGAATATGTTGTCCCGCTTTTCCAAAGATGTGGCGGTATCAAACAGACAGGAAGCGGATTTTCATACCGTGACGGAGAAGGCGGAGGTCGAAGCGCTTTTTGACGTTTGCCGGAAAAAGAGGCAGGGCGCGGAGGACGGTTGCGAGATCGGGCTGGCGGTTTTTAAGGACAGTAAGGAGCTGGGCGGCTGTATGGGTATTGCCCTTGCGCCGGAGGAAAATCACGTGGTCTTTATTCCCTGTCAGAAAGAGGTGACGGAAGGTTATCTGCGAGAGCAGCTGACAGCTCTGAACAGGGACGAGTTATGTAAACTTAATGCATTTGATATGAAATCTCTCTATGATATGGTAGAGGAGTCGGGTGAGGAGAGCATGTGGCGCGGCGAGGCAGGCGGGCAGGATGTGATGCGGCCTTACCGGGCACAGAGATATTTTGATATTCTGATCGCGGCGTATCTGATCAATCCGTTAAAGAGTGATTACCAGACGGAGGATATCGCCAGCGAGTATCTGTCGCTGACGATTCCGGACAGGACGCAGGTCTGTGGGAAAGGCAGTTTTGCGGAGGCCTACGAAAAGAACCCGGAGGAATTTGCACAGTACGCCTGTTATCAGGCTTATGTGTGTCTGGCGGCAGGAAAACTTTTGCGGGAAAATCTTGTGGAGCAGGGGATGGACGGGCTTTTTTATGAGATCGAGATGCCGCTTTCCCGGGTGCTTCATGATATGGAGTGTTACGGCGTGCTGGTGCAGCCCGCGGCGCTCAAGGCTTACGGCGAAGCGCTGACCGGGAGAATCACCGAATTGGAGCAGGCGATTTATCGGCAGGCGGACTGCACCTTCAACATCAACTCGCCCAAGCAGCTTGCGGAGATCCTTTTTGAAAAAATGGGAATCAAGGGCGGCAAAAAGACGAAGACTGGGTATTCCACGGCGGCGGATGTGCTGGAGAAGCTGGCGCCGGATTATCCGATTGTATCTGATATATTGGAATACAGGGGACTGATGAAGTTAAAGTCCACATATGCGGAGGGACTTTCGTCCTGTATCGCCGCGGACGGCAGGATTCATTCCACCTTCAACCAGACTATCACCGCTACCGGACGGCTCAGCTCGACAGAGCCGAACTTACAGAACATCCCCATGCGCATGGAGCTGGGACGGCGGATTCGTAAGGTGTTTGTGCCGCGGGATGGGTATCTTTTCATGGATGCGGATTACTCCCAGATTGAGCTGCGGATTCTGGCGCATATGTCCGACGACAAACAGCTCATTGAAGCATACCGCATGGAGGAGGACATTCACCGGATTACCGCCTCCAAGGTGTTCCACACACCGTTCGAGGAGGTGACGGACTTGCAGAGGCGCAACGCCAAGGCGGTCAATTTCGGTATCGTTTACGGCATCAGTTCCTTCGGCTTGAGTCAGGATCTGAGCATTTCCAAGAAAGAGGCGGCGGAATATATCGAGCAGTATTTCGAGACTTATCCGGGGGTCAAGCGGTTTCTGGATCATATGGTGGCGGAGGCGAAGGAAAAAGGCTATGTGACTACCATGTATGGGCGCAGGCGTCCGATCCCCGAGCTGGCCTCCAACAATTTTATGCAGCGCTCCTTCGGTGAGCGGGTAGCCATGAACTCCCCGATTCAGGGGACGGCGGCGGACATTATGAAGATTGCCATGATCCGGGTGTGGGAGAAACTGCACAGCGAAAACCTGAAATCCCGACTGATCTTACAGGTGCACGACGAGCTGTTGATCGAGACGGAGGCCGGGGAGGAAGAGCAGGTGAGGCGGATTCTCACGGAGCAGATGCAGCAGGCGGCGGAACTGTCCGTGCGGCTGGAGATTGATTTGCACACGGGGGCGGATTGGTACGAGGCAAAATAACAGTGTGAGAAGTGCTTCTAAAGCTCAGCAGCAGAGGCTGCTTCGCTAAGAAGTACTAAATCTCACACGAGAGAATGCCTGAAATACGGCATTCTCCGCGCGGATCTGAGTTGGAGGCACTAAGTTTCACACAGGAGAAGGATAAGGCGATGAACATATGAAAGTAATAGGCGTTACGGGCGGCGTGGGAGCCGGGAAGTCGGAAGTGCTGGCTTATCTGGAAAAACGGCGGGACTGCCGCGTGATTATGGCGGACCGGGTGGCACATCGACTGGAAGAGCCGGGCGAAGCCTGTTATGAGCCGCTGACGGCGCTGTTAGGGAAAGAGATCCTGGATGCGGCGGGAAAGATAGACAAACGGAAGATGGCGGCGCGGATTTTCGGGGACGGCGAGCTGCTACTGAAAGTAAACGGTATCGTGCATCCGGCGGTGAAGGCGTATCTGACGGAGCAGATCGAAAAGGAGCGGGCAGCGGGGCAGATCGCATGGCTATTTATAGAGGCGGCGCTTCTAATTGAAGAGGGCTATGCGGAAATGCTGGACGGGCTGTGGTATATCCACGCGGAGGAAGAGGTCAGGCGGCAGAGGCTCCGGGAGACGAGGGGCTACACGGACGAGAAGATTGATGCCATTTTGCAAAAGCAGCTTTCGGCGCAGGCGTTTCGTAAGCACTGTGGCGTAGTGATAGAAAACAACGGAACACTGGAAAGTGTTTACACACAAATAGACAAAGAATTGGGGGAAGATCAGTGGCAGAAGCGATGAAATTACCGGGACAGTTGGTGTTTGGTCTGGATATCGGGACAAGGAGTATCGTAGGTACGGTGGGATACCGCACAGGCGGCAAGTTTCATGTGGTGACGCAGAGCATCAGGGAGCATGGGACGAGATCCATGCTGGACGGGCAGATTCATGATATCTACAAGGTGGGCGGCACCATAAAGGAGGTCAAAGCGGAGCTGGAAGAGCGGATCGGCAGACCGCTTAAGGACGTCTGTATCGCGGCGGCGGGCCGTGTGCTGCAGACGGTGACGCTGCGTGTCGATCAGGAGCTGGAGAGCGACCGGGAAATCACGGGCGAAGATATTTACGCGCTGGATTCCATGGGCGTGGAGAAGGCCTATCAGGAGTTTCTGGAAAAGAACGACATGGATATGAAGTTCTACTGTGTCGGATATTCGGTTGTACGTTATTATATGAATGGTTACACGATAGGGAATTTGGAGGGGCACAAGGCGAAGACCATCGGCGCGGATCTGATTGCTACTTTCTTGCCGGAGGATGTGGTGGGCGGTCTCTACAAGGCGGTGGGCGTCGCAGGTCTGGAAGTGGTGAATCTGACGCTGGAGCCGATCGCGGCGATTCAGGTGGCGATCCCGGAGATGTACCGCATGTTGAATATTGCGCTGGTGGACGTGGGTGCGGGCACTTCCGATATCTCCGTCACAAAGGATGGCAGTATCATCGCCTACGGCATGATTCCCATTGCGGGGGATGCGCTCACGGAGGTGTTGGCGAAGCACTGTCTGGTGGATTTTGCCACGGCGGAGCAGATCAAGCGGGACACCGGCGTGAAGGATGTGATCGAGTATAAGGATATCATGGGGCTGACACAGACGATCACCACCGAGGAGGTGGAGCGCGTGGCGGCTGATGTGATTGAGAATATGACCAGTCAGGTGGCGGCCAAGATTAAGGAGTTAAACGGGGATAAATCCGTCAGCGCTGTGTTTGTGGTCGGCGGAGGCGGAAAGCTTCCCGGCTACACGCAGGCCCTCGCGGAGAAGCTGGAGATCCAGAACGAGCGCGTGGCGGTCAGGGGCGAGGAAGTCATGCAGGGGATTGAGTTTCTGGAGGCGGATGCCAGAAAAGACTCCCTGATGGTGACGCCCATCGGCATCTGCCTAAGCTTTTATGAGCAGAGCAATAATTTTATCTTTGTCTATTTCAATGACCAGCGCGTCAAGATTTATGATAACAGCAAGGCGGCTGTGGTGGATGCGGCGATGCAGGCGGAGTTTGCCAGTGACGGCCTGTTCCCAAAGCGGGGGAAGGAACTGAACTTTACGGTGAACGGGAAGCCCCGCATTGTCCGTGGAGAGCCGGGCGAGGCGGCGCGGATTACCGTCAACGGCAACGAGGCGGATATCTATACGCAGATCCGCGCCAACGACCAGATTCGCGTGGTGGAATCGACGGCAGGAGAAGCAGCACGGATGACGTTGGGACAACTGCCCGAGTTTGGTTCCAAGATGTGGGTAGAGGTCAACGGGAAAAAGGTGGATCTGCCCAAGTTTGCCAGCGTCAACGGGGAATTGCAGTCCGAGTACTATGAGATTCAGGAAAACGATGAGATCGAGATATTAGGCTATTATACGGTGCGCCAGATATCCGAGTTCATGGATGTGGTCATTGACTGGAATATGAATATCTATGTCAATAACAAGATTGCTGACATGGAAACGAAGGTGTATGAAAACTTCTCGGTGATCTGGACGTTGGAAGAGCTGCAGCTTTCCGATGTGGAGTTTTACGAGCAGCCTCAGCCGGATGAACAGGCGGCGTCAGAGCAGACGGACAGACCGGCGGGAACGGCGGGATTCTCCATGGCGAAAAATGTCTCTGCGGCGGATGCGGACGGAAACGGTGATGCGGATGGAGCGCAGGATCGGACAGAAGACGCTTCGCATGGCGCGGGTGATGATGTCAGCGCGGAGAAGCAGCCTGCGGGAGACGAAGACGGAACGGCGGAAGATGGACGGGCAGCAGGCGGACAGAAGCCGAAGGGCGCAAGGATTGTGATGGGTCCCGGCGTCAAGCGCGCCGAGGAGGAGGCGAAGGCAAAAGCGAGAGCGAAGCAGGAGGCAGCAGCCCGGGCGAAGGCGGAGGAAGAAAAACGCAGGGAAGAGCTTCTGAACAAAAACCTGCCCATTCCCATCACGGTGATGGTAAACGGCAGTCCGATTAAGCTGACCGGCAAGAAAAACTATGTGTTTGTGGATGTGTTCGAGTATATTGATTTTGATCTGTCCAAGCCCGAGGGGAGCGGCATTGTGACCAACTTAAACGGCAGGGGCGCGCAGTATATGGAGAGTATCAAAAGCGGCGACGTGATTGAGATTTACTGGAAAAAATAACGAATAAAGAAGGGCGGCTAGAAGAAATATCTGTAGCTGCGATAGGTTTACATAATTATGAGACTATGCAGTATTGCCAGCGGTAGCAGCGGAAACTGCGTCTATGTAGGCAGCGATACCACCCACCTTCTGATGGACGTGGGAATCAGCGGCAAACGAACGGAAGCAGGGCTTGCAGAGCTTGGACTGACTATGAAGGATATCGACGCGATCTGCATCACCCATGAGCACGCCGATCATATAAGCGGGCTGGGGGTGCTTGCCAGAAAGTATGGGGTTCCTATTTACGCAACGCGGGGGACGGTAGAAGCCATCAGGAAAACTTCCTCGCTGGGGCAGATCGACGAATCGCTCTTTCGGGTGATTGTGCCGGATGAAAGATGTATTATCAAGGATATCGCGCTCTATCCCGTGCGCACATCCCACGATGCGGCGGACCCGGTGGCCTACCGGATCGATCATGACGGGCGCAGGATCGGGCTGATTACGGATCTTGGCTGTTATAACGATTATACGGTGGAGTGTCTGCGGAATCTGGATCTGCTGTATCTGGAAGCAAACCACGACGTGCATATGTTACAGGTGGGACCTTACCCCTATTATCTGAAACAGCGGATTCTGGGGGAGCGGGGACATCTGTCCAACGCGTCGGCGGGCAAGCTCCTAAGCCGTCTTCTGCATGACAATATGCAGGCGATTGTGCTGGGGCATCTGAGCAAGGAAAATAATCTGC
>VSNH01000060.1 GCA_009774215.1 Lachnospiraceae bacterium | reverse complement strand
AGCGTCTTTTTCAGATGCTGCCGATAAGCGTCCGCCACAGATTCCGGCGCAAAAATTCGTGCCCCCGCTCCAAGCCACGTAATCCAGCCGAAAAACTGTCCGCTGACCGCCACCCGTACCCTGACGGAAAAATGCGCTTCATCCCGTTTTCGAATGGCCGCCTCTCTGCCGAAACGATCCATCACTACGCCGATCAGGCTGTTCTCAAACAGCAGGGTGACTACCTCCTCCTTCCCGCCGTACATGCCGAAGGTTTTATTGGCGTAATCCGCAATGTCGAAACGCTCAAAGAGCGACGCGCCCTCCCGCTTTTCATCCAGCACCTGAATCTTCGCCATCTTATCCACCCGGAAGTGCTTGATTTTATCCTCCTCGCTATCGTGGGCGATCAGATAGTAATATTCATCCTTGCAGGTGAGCGCCCACGGACTTGCCAGATAAGGCTTCCCGCTCCGCCGCGGCACAAGCTCCCGGTTCAGATTCCACTCCAGATACTGAAAGGAAATCTGCCTGTTTCCCTGAATCGCCCTGTGGATATCGTCCACCACATAATAGATGCTCTCGTTCGCCGTCTTGATGCGGTTCGCCACATAGACCTGACGCTGCAGCTGTCCGGCCTCCGCCTTTGATGCCAGCTTCTCAATCTTGGAAATCAGCTCCCTGGATTTATTTGCCGTCAAAAACCGTGACGCCTGCACCGTCTCCACCAGCAGTTTTAGCTCCGCCAGCTCAAACTCCCGCCCGGCCAGATAATAGCCGCCTCCCGTCTTCGCCTTGACCAGCACAATATCATAGCCGAAATCAATGAGCTGGGCGATATCGTCATAAATGCTCTTGCGCTCCGCCTTCACATCATAGGCCGCCAGCGCGTCAATCAGCGCCTGTGCGCTTAAGCAGTGCTCCTCGTCGGACTGCTCCGTCAATATTTTTAATAAATATAATAATTTCTGTTTCTGCTTCGTCGATTTTGCCATTCTTTCTTCCTCATGTCCCATGTGCGGAGAATGCCCGTATTTTGGGCATTCTCTTATGCGAAACTTAGTGCTTCCAAGTCAGCTTTGCTGACTTTGCGTCTCCGTCCTATGGCGAAACGTCTTTAGAAGTACTTCTCGCATTTCTCACATTAATATCGGTAACAGCTCCTCTAGACGTCGAATCTCGTAGTCCGTCCGCACCTCCACATCCTTCTTCTTTCCCGTCGGATTAAACCAGCAGGATGCCACGCCCGCATTCTCCGCGCCCCTCATGTCGCTTGTCAGGGAATCCCCCACCAGAATGCACGCTTCCCGCGTCACACCCGACAGCGCCGCAAAACAGGCGTCAAAATACTCTTTCCTCGGTTTGGGATATCCCATCAGTTCCGAGACAAACACCCCGTCCATTATTTGGTCAAGCCCGGACAGCTTCATCTTGCTCGCCTGCGTCGAATTGACTCCATTGGTCACCACATACTGCCGATAGCCCTTCTCTTTAAGCAGCGTCACAAGCGCCTTCGCGCCGTCCATATAAAAGTAAACGTTTCCCAGCTCCCGCTGATAATCCGCATTGATCTCCTCCGGCTTCACATGATTGATGCCCAGCTCTTCAAACAGGGTGCGGAACCGCCCAACGGTCACCTGCTCCTTGGACAGCTCTCCCAATTCCAGACGAAGCCAGTGACTTCTGTTTATGGCGTCGTAGCGGGCTGTAATCTCCTCGTCAATCGGCAGCCCATACTGCCCGAATACTGCCCGCAGCGCATGTTCCATGGAGCGGTCAAAATTGAGCAGCGTCTGATCCAGATCCCAAAGAATGGTTGTGTATTTTTTCATTTTAACTCCTAATCTCTTTATCTCATAAGCAGATTCGAGATGCTTCGCATCTCTCATTCGCGTTTTTCGTCATAAACCGTCACAGACAAGAATGCATACAAGCATGTATCCTGTCTATGACGTTTTCTGACTCTGCTTATACGCGGATAAGAAGAAAGGGCGTTCCCTCAAGGACACCCTTCCGTTTTCTTCTTACATACACAAATACACCAAAAACGCTATGCCGTCGTACTTCCGTCCGCCGCATCCGCAGGCGTCTCCGAAGCCGCTTTCGCGTCCTTACTCTTTCTCCACTTCACGCCGATTACGCACGCCACAATCACCAGCACAACAATCAGTGCAAACAGAAGCAGATACGATAAAAACGAGTTTACAAATAGAATTAAGTTTGTCATTTCTCCACATCCTTCTCTTTCCGAATTGCTACGCTTCCGACAAAACTGTCCGAAATCGCTTTCTCCAATTACACTCATAGATATGATACCACCAATCAGAAGGTATCGTCAAGCAGTTCCGTACCGTCCGCCGCCGTGGTGGCAAGCTTATCGCACCGCTCGTTTTCGGGATGCCCGTCATGCCCCTTCACCCACTGAAAAGTGACACGGTGCGGCTCCATGGCGCACAGCAGCCGTTCCCACAAATCTATGTTTTTGACAGGCTTGTTTCCCGCCGTCTTCCATCCTTTTTTCAGCCAACCCTCAATCCAGTGCTGATTAAAGGCGTCCGTCACGTATTTGGAATCGGAGATCAGCAGCACTTCGCAGGGCTTTGTGAGCGCCTCAAGACCCACAATTACTGCCATCAGTTCCATCCGATTGTTGGTCGTCTTTTTGTACCCGGCGGAATATTCCCGCTCGTGCAGTGTCCCCTTGCTGTCAATATATTGCAGCACCGTGCCGTAGCCGCCCGGTCCCTCCGGGTTGCCCCGCGCCGCGCCGTCCGTATAGATTGTTACCCTCATATCTGTTTCCCCTCCGCTTTCCTGAATCCGACTCCCTATATTCACCAACCATTTACTGCCAGTTTCCTTCCCGCAAAAACCGCTCCGCCATCGTCTCCGCCGCTGTGGTGATGCTCTCGTCATATTGCAGCATTTTCAAAAGCGCAATGGCATTTCTCGTGGATGCCGGACCTTCCATCAATTGATAAGGAAAATAAATATCGCTCTCCTCAATCCGCTCCTCGAAGTGGTAATTGTCGTATTCCTGCTCCAACAGCTTTGTCAGTTCCACATCATGAGTCGCCGCGAAACAGAGCGCATGTCCCGCCGCCAGTTTTTTCATGATCTGTGTGGAAGCCGCAATCCGCTCCACCGTGTTGGTGCCCCGCAGTACTTCGTCCACAAAGCAGAGCACGGGCCGCTCTCCCGCCCGCTCCACCTGATCCAGTATCCGCTTGATGGACTTAATTTCTACCATATAATAACTGTCGCCGCCCGCCAGATCATCACGCAGGGACATGGAAGAATAAATACGGTAAAAAGGCGCCTCATAGCTCACCGCCGCACAGGTGTGCACCGTCTGCGCGAGCAGCGCGTTCACCGCCACCGCCCGCAAAAAGGTAGACTTTCCCGAAGCGTTTGATCCGGTCAAAAGCACCCCGTTATGCGCCTCCAGTTCGTTTGGCACCGCCTCCCGAAGCAGCGGATGGTACAGCCCCCTGGCGCGTAGGAAAAGTCTCTTCCCCTCTTCCTCAGAAAGCCCGGGCACACAAAAGCCCTGCTCCAGACTTTTTCGGAAAGAGCCGACCGCCACCGCACACTCCAGTTCACCCATCACCGTAATCAGCCGATCCACCTCGCCCATGTGCTTCTGCAAGTCATGCAGCGCCTTGTTAAAGCGGATCAGATCCATATAGAACAGCATCCGCAGATAGTCAAACAAAACCTCCAGCGGATTGCCGCTGCCCTGTCTGCTTCCAGACACCAGATAAGAGCTTTTCATAAATCCCCGCAGACTTTTGCAGGATTCCCTGACCGCCGCAAGCTCATCCTCAATCCCGCCGATTTCCGCTTTTCCCAGTTCCTCCCCGCCCTTTAAGAGTCTTCTCACATAGGCAAAACTGGTGATATACGGCTCGATCTGCCGATATTCCTTAAAATAATCGATCAGATTATGACACAGAACCCCGAACAGACAGACCAGCCCTACCGGCAGGGAAAGAAACATGCCGCCTACACTCAGAAGGACAAGCCCATCCCAAAAGAAATATCTGTCGCTTTTCCTCTCTCCCAAAAGATCAAGGTGATCCAGATATTCATAGATGGAATGCCGTCCCGTCCTCCCTAACTGATAAAAAATTCTCTGCAGTCCGCGCCGTTCCTCCTCCCGCTCCATAAAAAGCATGATCCGACGCTCCATTTTTTCAAGTTCGTCCGCATCCGTCGCAGGCGTTCTCAGCCTATAGTACAGATACTCGTCGCCCGCCGCCGAGAGACAGGTATTCATCCGCTGATACACCGCATCCATATACAGATCATTCCATGTGATATCGTCGATCTGATCCGCCGTCCTGTGTTTTTCATAGTACATGCTGATATGGGAAAGTTCCTCCGCCCCGTAACTCCGCCCGGACGGCGTGCCGTAGCCCGCATAAATCTGCTGCAGTTTTCTTTCCATAAATCTTCTGCTGTCCACATACTCCTTCGTCATCACAAGCACGATGGCAAGCAGAATCAGACATATAAAAATAAAAGCGTCCATTTACCCTCCATGAGTCGAAATCAAGCGGAGAATGCCGTATTTTAGGCATTCTCCTGCGTGAGAGTGATTTGCAAGCAAATCTGTAATTTCTTTGCGAAGCAGCCTTTGCTGCGAGTGATTAGAAGTTCTTCTCCCGCTTTTATCTGAGACTGTCTATTATCTCATTCGCCTTTCCGTAAATCTCTTTTTCATCTATCTTATTCGCAAACTGTCCGTTCTCATACAAAATCCGTCCCCGGATCATCGTCATTTTCACATTCTGCTTGCTGCCGCTGTATACGATATTTTTTGGAATGTGATTGAGGGGCTGCATATTTGGCTGATGTAAATCGATCATAATCACATCCGCCTGTTTTCCCGCCGCAAGCACGTCCGTATCCAGCAGACTCATGGCTTTCGCGCCGTTTACCGTAGCCATCTTCAAAACCTCCAGCGCGTCCACAGCCGCCGCGTCCTGCTCTTTTAACTTCGCAAGCCCCGTAACCAAAAACATTTCACGGAACATATCCAGACAGTTGTTGCTTGCCGGACCGTCCGTGCCGATCGCCACGTTAATGCCCCGTTTCAGATACGCAGAAATCGGCGCGATGCCGCTTGCCAGTTTCGTGTTGGAACCGGGATTCGTCACCACGCTTAAACCCCGTTTCGCAAAAATGTCCATATCTTCTTCATCCAGCCAGACACAGTGGTAGCCGCCCCCGCCATAATCGAACATGCCAAGGGAATCTAACAGCTTCACGGGAGACATGCCGTAACGCTCCTTACAGCCGTCCACCTCCGCCTTCGTCTCGGACAGGTGCGTAAATACCGGTGCCTTGTACTTGTGTGCCATAGCCGCCACCTGTTCCAAAAGTGTCTTCGAGCAGGTATATTCCGCATGAAAACCGATAAAGTAGGAATGCAGCGGATCCAACTCATTCAGCGTATGATACCGTTCCTCCATCTGTCTGAGGGATTGTTCAAAGTTATCCTGTCCGCTGATACCGCTGACCTGCACACAGCGCATTCCCATCTCCACACAGGCTCTCGCCGTCGTCTCCGGGGTCAGGTACATATCGAAAATGGATGTAATGCCGCTGGTCAGATACTCCAATACCGCCAGCTTCGTGAGATGGTAAATCATCTCCCCGTCAAGCTTTGCTTCCATCGGGAATACCTGCTTAAACAGCCAGTCCTGCAGCGGCAGGTCGTCTGCATAGGAGCGCAGAAACGTCATTGCCGAGTGGGTGTGTGCGTCCTTAAATCCTGGCATCAAAAGATTGCCGCCGCAGTCAATCTCCCTGTCCCAGAGAATGCTTTCGATGGAAAGAGACTGGCAGATTGCCGCCGCGTCACCGCCCTCTCCCACATAGAGAATTTTGTCATCCTGCACCCAGAGCTCGCCTTCCACGATAGCTGTCGTTTCCATTGTCAGGATTTTTGCATGGTAAAATCTGTAGTTCATAACTCAGCTTTTCTCCTCCTTATTCTCCGGCGCTATTTCCGCTTCACACCGTATCACATGTTCTTCTATCAGACGATTTACCGTTTCCGGGGCATCCGTATTCGAATTGTGTCCGGCGTTTTTGATCCATTCCAGTCTGATTCCGGTATTTTTATGCCATGCCTTGTTATATCTGATACAAGAACCGGCATGATCCTTTTCCCCACAAAGCAAAAGCGCAGGGCAGGCAATCCGATCAGGCAAATCTCTTTCCATCGCCTCCGCCAGAATACGGAATCCATGACCTGCCAGTTTTGCATATCTTTCCTGCTGTCCCTCATACCCTTTCATGATGTCATGCATCAGTTTTTTTCCGTATGCCGAAACGGCGACTCCTTTTGACCCCGACCTTAACAGCCACTTCCAAGGATAATAGCGATAAACCGGCTCCATCCTCTTTAGCATCCATATCTCCGCCGCCGTCACATATCTTCTCTGCAGAGGCGCCGAATCAATCGAGACAAACCCCTTCAGCTTTTCAGGGAACAACTGCGCATATGCCTGTCCCACATATCCGCCCATCGACTGCCCGATGATAAGGGGGTGTCCCAGCCCTTCCGCCGACAGCATTTCATCCAGCCACTTCGCCTTGTCGAACAGATCAAACGTGAAATCAAACGGCCACGAGGCGGCGTGTCCCGGCGCATCCCAGACAAACACGCTGTATTTTCCCTCAAAATATGCTATCTGCTTATCAAACAGGTGATGATCCGCGGTCAGTCCGGGCAGAAAAACAAGCGTCGCTTTCGCGCCCTTCTCTTTCCTGATCCAGTAATGAATCACACCGCAGCGGGTACGGTATTCTCTTTGCAGTAACATGAATACGTCTCCTACTCTCGTTTGCAGTGCAGCTCGAAAAGCCTGCGGCTTTCCTCGCTCGCGGGCTGTCTACGCTCCGTTCCGTGCCGGACAAGCGCCACTGGCGCTTAGCACCGCCCTATCAAAGATGGCACAGCCAAGTCCGCCTGCAAGCAGTCGGTTTGTCTCTGTCACCTTTGGCACTGCTCATTGCCATCGCACAGGTTCTCCGATCCAAAGCTCTCGGGAAGAAGCGCCGCCAGCGTCATCACGCGATAGTCCTCCTCCGATTTCGCCACGATAATCCGAAAGCGTTCCGGCTCGCAAAACTCCCTCATTACCTGCCTGCACACACCACAGGGGTATGCATACTGCGTCAGCTCCTCCCCCTCGGGACTTCCTACAATGGCAATCGCCGTAAACTCCCGCATTCCCTCGCTGACCGCCTTAAAAAACGCCGTCCGCTCGGCACAGTTGCTCGGTCCGTAAGCCGCATTCTCGATATTGCATCCTGTGACAATCTGCCCGTCTGCCGTAAGCAGCGCCGCCCCCACCTGATAATGGGAATAAGGCGAGTAGGATTTCCTTCTCGCCTCGATCGCCGCCTTAATCAATTCGCGTATGCTGTCTGCTGTCAAATTTTCGCTCTCTTTCATGCTGACACCCATGTTTCCGCTCTGCAAAATCTCCAATTAACCATTCCTTTTTGGTACTCGGATCATACCATATTCCGAAACGTTAAATAAACGCCTTAAACTTCGTGATCGACTCCACCAGCAGCTTTTCAAACTTGGGCGCCACCGCGTTCGCCGCCTCCTGTACCTCCTCGTGGGTTAAGGGCGCGCTGTTCATCCCTGCCGCCAGATTGCTGACGCAGGACACGCCGCAGATCTTCATGCCCATATGGTTCGCCGCGATCGCCTCCACAACGGTGCTCATGCCGACCGCGCTGGCTCCCATCTTATAGAGCATCTGAATCTCGGCGGGAGACTCAAAGGAAGGCCCCGTAAGCTGCGCGTACACACCCTCAAACAATTCGATCTCGTTCTCCTTTGCCGTCTCCCTGATAATCCCCTGCAGTTCCTCGTCGTAAACGTTGGACATATCCGGGAACCGGGTGCCCAGCTCCTCAATATTCGGTCCGATCAGCGGATTCGGCGCAAACAGGGAAATATGATCCTGAATCAGCATCAGACTGCCCGCATGGAACGCCGGGTTGATCCCGCCGGAAGCATTCGTCAGAAAAAGCACCTCTGCCCCCATCATCTTCATCAAACGGGCAGGCAATACCACGTCCGTGATCGGATATCCCTCGTAATAGTGCACCCGTCCCTGCATCAAGACAACGGGCACTTCATGGATGTAGCCGAAAATAAACTTCCCGGCATGTCCCGGCACGGTGGATACGGGAAAGCCCTCGATCTCACTGTAGGGAAGTTCCGCCTTCACATCCACCACCTTCGCGAAATTGCCAAGCCCCGAACCTAATACCACAGCCACCTTCGGCTCGAAGTCAATCTTTGCTTTGTAGCAGTCATAACATTTTAAGAGTTTATCATATACAGGGTTCATATGCTTACCGCCTTTCCTTTTTTATGGTAAGTATATCACACTCTCCCCGGTTTGACATCCATTTTCTCCGCGATCAGAATATCCATACAGTGCTGGTGGGGCACGCCGCCGCTATCGCAGTCAAATATGATTTCGTCACCGGCATGAAAGAGCCAGTCATGGTACAGCCCCTGCAGTTCCCCGGAACGCCAGCTGCCCCGCTCGACCTCTATCGGCTCCCGGTCCGGCGCAGGATCAATAAATGGCTTATCCACAAAGACATTGACCGCATGGATGCCTCCGGCTGTCGTGTGTTCCTTGAGGCTGGAAATCACTTCTCCCCGCAGCTTTCTCGGGATATAGTGGAGTACCCCGCTGGAAAACACAATGTCGAAGGAAGTGTCTGGTCTGTAATCCAGCACATCCGCCTGAAAGAAATCAATCTGTACCCCGTGCCGCTTTGCCAGACTGCGCGCCTTGTCAATCCCTGTCTGTGCGGCGTCGAAGGCAGTAACAAGATAGCCGTTTTTTGCAAGAAAAACCGCATCCTTCCCCTCCCCGCAGCCGATCTCCAGAACCCGGTAAGGTTTTACGGGCGGCTTGATTTTCATAATCTCATAGCACAGCTCGTTTGGCTGCAGCCCCCAGTAATATGCCTCATTCCCATACCGTTTTTCATAGTCTGTCACGGGCGCAGCGCTGTACCCTAAGAGGGTATCCGTCGTCGTGCCCAGAATATGCGCAAGCTGCGGCAAAAGGCTGATGTCCGGGTATGCCGTGCCGTTCTCCCACTTGGAGACCGCCTGAAAGGAGACGTTCAGACAATCGGCAATCTTCTGCTGGGTGTAGCCCAACTGCTTCCTCTTTTTCATTATAATCGTTCCTATATTGTCACTCAAATTCCTTTCCTCCCATCTGTATCTGCCCTGTTGTTTCTAATCATAACAAGATACCTTTGGTTCCACAATAACCCGTATGTTGAAACACAGGTGAAAGCTCAACCAGAAGGCGAAAAAGAACCCTGAAATGAGTATTCCCCATACCAGAGTTCCCTTGCCTGTGACGCATAAAAGCACGCCGCCTTTTAATCTGTCCGAACATTTTGTGCTTTCACACGCTGATATTCCTCCACAGTGACATCCAGTCCGGCGCACGCTTTTTCCAGACTAATCCCAAAGTTCTTCATAGCCGCTTCAATGTTATGTATCAAGTTCTGTCCTCTTCCTTCTTCCTTCCCTTCTTCCTTTCCTTCTTTTTTTCCCCGCATATAACCCGCAGTTTCTCCGTCCTCATAGGTCACCCGCATCGCATATTCTTCGTTATACTCATATTATTTCCCCGTTTTCTTCCCATACCGCATCGGCTCCGCCACCGTCCTGTTAAAGAACGCAATTAACGGTCCCATAAAGAATGCCGTCACCACCGTGCCAATCCCCACAGTCACGCCGAAAAGAAACCCTACAATAGTGCAGAATAAATCCGAGGATATCCGGCAAAACTGAAATTTCCACCGTTTCTTTTCCGAGAGGATCAGAGACACGGCATCGTATGTAGAAACGCCATATCCGCCGTGAAATAGAGGGCGGAGTACGCTTCTGCATTCCTACCCCCATCCCACGAAGCGTCTCTTACGCCTCCGTACCGTCCCTATCAGACCGTCAATGTACGAGCAGTCCCTTGTTCTCCAGAAACTCTCTCGCCACATCCCTGTCCTCTCTGCCGTTCACTTCCACCTCATAATTCATCTGCTGCATCTCAGCCTCGGTAATCAGCCCGTTCATTTTCTCGAGAACGCCCTGCAGCTTGGGATACTTTTCCAGCGCATCCTTTCTCACAATCGTCCCGGCGTCGTAAGTCTCAAAGAAAACCCGGTCGTCCGCAAGCAGCACCAGATTGTTGGCGGCAAGCTGCGCATCCGTCGTGAACGCGTTGATCACATCCACCTCTTCGCTTTTTAGCGCCTCATATTTCAATGCAATCTCCATCTGCACGGTATCCTTAAACTGCATACCGTACGCTTCGCAGAGCCGAGGATACCCGGTTTCCAGCTCAATGTAATCCGGATTGCCGCCAAATACCAGTTCCCCGGAAGCCGCCGCCAGCTCCGAATAGGTAGAAAGGCCGTACTGCTCTGCCGTATCCTGTCTGACCGCCAGCCCGTAAGTGTTGGAGAAGCCATACAGCCCCGTCCACGTCAGGCCGAGGGCATCATACTCAGATAATAATTCCTCGTAGAGCTTATCATCATCCTTCTCCATCTCCTCTTTCTTCAGCACATTCAGCCACGCCGACCGGGTGTACTCCGGGTACAGGTCGAACTCTCCCTTCACAAGCGCAGGATGGATGTTTGTGGTGCCGCCTCCTACGCCTTTTGTGATCTCCACTTCATAATCCGTCCCGTCCTCAATCAGCTGCGCCAGTATCTCCGTCAGAATATACTGCTCCGTCATGGGCTTTGACGCAATCTTTATCGTCTCCTTCTCCCCGCAGGCACCAAGCCCGCATACCATGCCCGCCAATGCCAACACCGCAATTCCCTTTTTGATTCTCTTCGTACTTTTCATGTTCTCCTCCATTCCATCTCTAATCCCATGATGTGCGGAGAATGCCGCATTTCAGGCATTCTCCTATGCGAAACTTAGTACTTCCAAGTCAGCTATGCTGACTTTGCGATGCAGTCTTTGCTGCTGAATTTTGGAAGTACTTTTCGCATTTCTTACGCTCCGCAAAGCAGCTGCTTTACAAACGCATCCCGCGGCTTCTCCAAAAGTTCTTCTCTGCTGCCCTCCTGCCAGATCACCCCGTCCTTCATAATCAGGATACGGCTCCCCAGCTTGAACGCCTCCTCTATATCATGGGTGATAAATACGATCGTTATGCCCGTTTTTTTCTGCAGGTCGGAAAGCTCCCCCTGCAATGTGCGTCTCGTGATTTCGTCCACCGCTCCGAAGGGCTCGTCCATCAGCAGGATATCCGGGGATGCCGCCATCGCTCTGGCGATGCCCACCCGCTGTTTCTGCCCACCGGAAAGCTGCCTGGGAAACCGTCCGGCCAGTTCTGTCGGGAGCTCCACCATCGCAAGCATTCTCTCCGCCAGCACACGCTTGTCCTCCTTCGACAGCTTTTTGTCGAGACAGGGAACATAGCATATATTGTCCTGCACCGTCATGTGCGGAAATAGTTTGGCGCCCTGCACGGCATAGCCGATCCTTCTGCGCAGATCGGTCAGGCCGCACGCCGACAGCCGCTCTCCTTCCACCAGCACCTCTCCCGCCGCAGGCAGCACCAGACCGTTTATCAGTTTGAGAAGCGTAGTCTTCCCGCACCCCGACGGGCCGATGATCACAAGGAACTCTCCCCTCTCCACGACAAGGGATACCCGCCGCAGCACCTCATGGCTGCCGTAGGCTGCCGACACATTCCGTATTTCAATCGCCCTACTCAATGCCGTACCTCCTGTTCACCATCTTCTGTACTCTCGCAAGCAGCCAGTCGCTAAGAAGCGCCAAAAGTGCAATCAGTACCGATCCCGCCGCCGTCAGCGTCATATTGTAAGTGGTGATGCCGCGGTAAATCGCCGCGCCGAGTCCTCCCGCCCCGATAAAGGAGGCAATCCCGCCCATGGCAATAATCATCACCACCATATTGCGGAAACCGCTGATAATCACAGGAAGCGCCAGCGGAAACTGGATACGCAGCATCATCTGGCTGCCATCCGAGCCAAGCCCTTCCGCCACCTCCAGAATGCCTGCATCCACATTCGTGAGTCCCGTATAAGTATTTCTGACAATCGGAAGCAGGCCGTAAACAGTCAGTGCAATGACGGCCGTCTTATTGCCAATGCCCGTAAAAGGAATCAGGAATCCCAGAAGGGAGATGGACGGGATGGTATAAATCACATTCACCACACCCAGAACCGCGCCTGCAAGCTTTTTGCGCCCGCTGATAAAAACACCCAGCAGAATCCCCAGCACGCCCGCGCACACCACCGCCGTCAGAGAAATCCTGATATGCTCCAGCAGACAGGTCGCAAAAAAAGCCCGCCGCTCCCAAAGAATCTGTATGATCTGCATCTTTACCACCCTGCCGTCAAAAACAATCCGCTCACTGTCGTAACATTTTTTTATCGAACATGGGCCGCGGGCCGGAAACGAAACATCCCGGCGCACGACCCAAAAAATTTCATCCATCTAGTAAGATATCACAGAAAAAGCAGATGCGCAATTAAAACTGTTAGATTATAATACACACCATTCCCCCGTTGCAGTCGTTGACGATCTTCTGCATGGTCTCCTGGAGTTTGATCTGGCTCTCCTCATTTATCATAGAAAGTTTTCCTGTGATGCCGTCGTTAACGAGCTGCTCCACGGTCTTTCCGAAGATATTGGTCTCCCAGATCCCCTCCTCGCCGGTATCCGCATCAGAGATAAATTGAATCAGATCCCTCGCCTGCTCCTCGGTTCCCACAATGGGCGAAATCTCCGTCTCGATGCTGGCCTTAATCATGTGGATACTGGGACTCTCCGCCTTGATCTTCACGCCGAATTTATTGCCCTGCTTAATAAGCTCCGGCTTCTCCAGTACGATCTCCTCCCTGTCGGGTGTCACCACGCCGTAGCCCTTGTAGCGCACCGCCTCCAGCGCGTGCAGCACCTTCACATACTCCCGCTTCATTTTCGCCATCTCGCGCAGGGTGGCGAGGAGCTGGTACTCGCTCTCTATGGACTCTCCCACCAGATCGCTCAACATTTCATAATAGTATGCGTCGTCTACGTCCAGAATAATCCGCACACTGCCGTCGGACATGTTGATGCCGTCCAGCTTACATTTTTTGATATACTCGCTCTCCACCATAAAACGATCTGCCGTGATATCTCTGATATGATTCAGGTCGTTCATCAGCGTCTTTAACTGCGCAATGATGTCCTTCTTCATCTTGTGATCAAAGGGCAGCATCTCCACCCACTTCGGCATATAAAACTCGATCATGGTGAGCGGGAACTCATAGAGGATGTTCTCCATAATGTGGTTGATATCCTCTTTTTTCAACTGTTCGCAGTTGATCGGCATAACCGTCACCTGATATTTCTCACTGATCTCGTCGGCAAGGTTTCTCGTCTCCTCCGCATAGGGCTTTTCGGAATTTAAGAGCACAATATAAGGTTTCCCAAGCGCCTGCAGTTCCTTGATCGTCCGCTCCTCCGCCTCCAAAAAGCTCTCCCTCGGCAGTTCCCCGAAAGACCCGTCGCAGGTCACCACAATTCCGATGGTGGAATGGTCGCGGATCACCTTTCTGGTGCCGATTTCCGCCGCCTTCGTAAAGGGAATCTCCTCCATCGACCAGGGCGTCTTGACCATACGCTCCTCGTCCTTTTCCATGTGCCCCGCCGCGCCGTCCACCATATAGCCCACACAGTCCACCAGGCGCACCTTCACGTCAATATCCGCGCCCAGCCTTACATGTGCTGCCTCCTTTGGAATAAACTTCGGTTCCGTGGTGGTGATTGTCTTGCCGCCCGCGCTCTGGGGCATCTCATCCTGCGCCCGCTCCCTCTCATGTTCATCCTCTATGTAGGGAAGCACCAAAAGGTTCATAAACCGCTTGATAAAAGTAGATTTGCCCGTCCTGACCGGCCCCACCACGCCGAGGTAGATTTCTCCGCCCGTCCTGCGCTGTATATCTTTATACAGGTCATATGTATTATTCTGTAATATATCCATAAAAAATCCTCCTGCTTATACTGGTAAATGTATATGCAGGAGGATTCCTGTCTATGCGGTTTTTCTATATGTCATTGCCTCAGCTTATGGAAAATAACGCAGTTTGGCTGCTCCACCTTAATCTCCCTGCCGTTCATCACAAGGAGCCCGTTTTTTAAATCCACCGTAAAGAACGTCATGGTGTCGGATTCATGGTTTAAGGAAACAAGATGCCTGTTATCCGGGAACAGATTCGCGTCCTTCGGATAATCCCCGCTGATCGGCAGACACAAAATCTTGGACAGCATACCCGTCTTCTGATCGACCTTGTAGATAGTCGCGCTGTTGTCTCCGGCATTGGAGCTGACCACATACTTAAAGTCCTCCGAAATATTGAGCGCGCTGGCAGCGGAACCGCCCGCGTGATAATCATTCAGCGTGGAGATCGTCTGAATCTTCTCAAACTCCGGGATGCCGTTCTTCTCCTCATACGTGTAGACATCAATATAATTTTTCAGCTCATGGACAATGTAGAGAATATGCCCGTCTTTTGAAAACTTCAAATGGCGCGGCGCGGACTCCTGCTCGCTGCGGATCATGTCGATGGGCTTTAACGTCCCTCTCTCATGATCTACCCGGTACACGTTCACATGGTCAAGTCCCAGGTCGGCGGCACATAAATAGTGATTATCCCTCGTCATCTTCACGCAGTTCACATGGGGTCTGAAATTCCGCTCCGCGATACTGCCGAGTCCCTTATGATATACCTCGTCCGTAATCTCCCCGATGCCGCCGTCCTCCCGCAAGCGAAGCACCGTAATCTTTCCGTCGTGGTAGCCGCCCACAAAAAGAAGCTTATCCTCGTAATCCGTGGAAAGGTAGCAGCCTCTCATGCCGTTGATCGAGCCCTGATTGATCACTTCCAGATCGCCGCCGGGTAAAATCTTATAAGCCTCCACACCGAAGTCCGTGATGGAATAGAGATACTTTTCATTGTGGGAAATGGTGATGTAGGAAGAGTTTGTGATCTCCACCTGATTCTTCTCCGTCATCCTTCCGTTTAACATATCCACATCATAAATTTTGATGCCGTAGTTATCTTCCTTCGCCGTCGTGTAAGTAGACACATACGCCACATATTTATCCTGATTCATCCTGTTCCTCCATATTCGGGTACATTCTTCTCTTCGTCCGGCACCCTTGTCTTTAGCAGAATTTTACCATAAATTCCGAAACTTGTTAATCCTTTTCTTCTGATTCTTCTCTTTTTGCCAAAAACATACCCTATTTTACATTTCCCCATTGACATCGCTCTTTATTCTAGTATAATGGGATTCAACGCATGTTTAGTTTTAGTAAACTTTTAGTTTATTTTTACTGAATAGGGTGAAAAGAAGTTCTAGCCGCTCACAGCAATGGCTATTTCGCGGAGAACTTCTAGATTTGCTTCGCAAATCACTTTCACCCAAGAGAATGCCTGAAATGCGGCATTCTCTGCACTGATTTGAATCACAGCAAAACGGTGATATGGGGGACATCATGGACAATGCATCCGCCCGGACGGAGCTGGGCAGCAAAATCAAGGAACTGCGAAACAAAAAAGGGTTGACGCAGGAAGAACTCGCTGACCGCTGCGAGCTTTCGAAGGGATTTATCAGCCAGTTGGAGAACGATCTGACTTCGCCTTCCATCGCTACGCTGATGGATATCTTACAGTGTCTCGGCACCAGCCTGAAAGATTTTTTTAACGATGCCGGGGACGAACAGATCGTCTTTACCCAAAAGGATTATTTCGAAAAGATCGACGCCGAGCTGCAAAACAAAATAGAATGGATCATCCCCAATGCCCAGAAAAACAAGATGGAACCGATCCGCGTCACGCTGGAAAAGGACGGCTCCACCTATCCGGACCTGCCCCACGAGGGCGAGGAATTTGGCTATGTGCTCTCCGGCTCCATCATTATTATCGTCGGGAACCGCAGCATAAAGGCATCAAAAGGGGACGCGTTCTATTTTACGCCGGACTCTGAGCACTACATAAAAGCAGGCGGAAAAAGCGGCGCTGTCTTTTTATGGATCAGCACCCCGCCAAATTTTTAACAATGAGCAGTGCCAGATGGTAAGATGGCAAAATGTCTGCTTGCAGGCAATTTTTTCAGATTAACATCTGATAGGGCGAAGCCCATAAGCGAGGAAAATCGAAGATTTTTCGAGCGTGCACTGCAAATAAAATCACGCATGATACTGGAGGGCCTACTCTCATGAATAAAGAACTGATTCAACTGATCGATATATCGAAATCCTTTGACGGCCAGATGGTTCTGGACGAATTGAATTTAAACATACATGAGAACGAGTTTGTCACCCTGTTAGGACCAAGCGGCTGCGGGAAAACGACGACTCTCCGCATTCTCGGCGGTTTCACCGGTCCCGACAAGGGAAGGGTTGTTTTTGACGGACAGGATATCACAAAGATTCCGCCGAACAAGAGACCTCTTAATACCGTTTTCCAGAAATACGCGCTCTTCACCCATATGACTATTGCGGAAAACATTGCTTTTGGTCTGAAAATAAAGAAGAAATCAAAAAGCTACATAGATGATAAAATCCGCTATGCATTGAAACTGGTCAATCTGGACGGCTACGAAAACCGTATGCCCGACTCTTTAAGCGGCGGCCAGCAGCAGCGGATCGCCATCGCCCGCGCCATTGTCAACGAGCCGAAAGTACTCCTTCTGGACGAACCGTTAGGGGCTCTTGACTTAAAACTGCGGCAGGAAATGCAGTATGAGCTGATCCGCATGAAAAACGAGCTTGGCATCACCTTTGTTTACGTCACCCACGATCAGGAGGAAGCGCTCACTATGTCCGACACCATCGTGGTGATGAACCAGGGCTATATCCAGCAGATCGGAAGCCCGGAGTCCATCTACAACGAGCCGGAAAACGCCTTTGTTGCGGATTTCATCGGGGACAGTAATATCATTCCCGCCACCATGATCGAGGATAAGCTGGTGAGCATCCTTGGCACCCGCTTTGCCTGCGTGGATACGGGCTTCGGAAGCAACCGTCCCGTGGACGTGGTCATACGACCGGAGGATGTCATTCTGGTAGAACCCTCAGACGGAATGATTCAGGGTGTGGTAAGCCACCTGATCTTCAAAGGCGTCCACTATGAAATGGAAGTGCAGGCAAACGGTTTTGAGTGGCTGGTACACTCTACCACCCTGTTCCCGGTCGGAAAAGAGGTAGGCATCCGGGTAGATCCTTTTAATATCCAGATTATGAACAAACCGGAATCGGAAGACGAGGAGGCGGTAATCATTGACATCTAAAAACAAATGGCTTTCAGCTCCCTATATGATCTGGTCGGTGGTGTTTATCATCGTGCCGCTTGGCATGATTCTCTACTATGGCCTTACCGACACAACGGGCACTTTCACCCTCGACAACATCACCGCCATTGCCTCGGCAGGACACGCAAAAGCGCTGCGGATATCGTTGCTGCTCTCTCTTGTGAGTACACTGGTCTGCTTTCTGCTCGCCTATCCGCTTGCCATGATTCTAGCCAGAGTGCAGGTAAAGCGGCATAACTTTATTATATTAATCTTTATTTTGCCAATGTGGATGAATTTCCTGCTTCGCACCCTTGCGTGGCAGACCTTATTGGAGAAAAACGGCGTCATCAACCATGTGCTCTCCTTTTTTCATCTGCCGTCCTTAAAGATCATCAACACACCCGCGGCGATCATCCTCGGCATGGTATATAATTTTCTGCCCTTTATGGTACTGCCCCTATATAACGCACTTGCAAAAATTGATATCAATGTGATCAACGCTGCCCACGATCTGGGCGCCAACAATATCTATACCTTTGTCCGCATTATTCTGCCCCTCTCCATTCCGGGCATTATCAGCGGCATCACCATGGTATTCATTCCGGCGCTGACCACCTTTGTCATCAGCGCGCTGCTTGGCGGCGGAAAACTGCTCTTGATCGGTGACGTCATCGAACAGGAATTTACGCGCACATCCAACTGGCACTTAGGCAGCGGCCTTTCCATGGTACTGATGATATTTATTATCATCAACATGATTTTATCCGCTATTTTTGACAAAGACGGGGAGGGCTCCATGCTATGAAAAGCATTGCAAAAAGAATATACATAGCCCTGATCATCCTATTCCTGTATGCTCCCATCGGCATCCTGATCGTGCTGTCCTTTAACAAGAGTAAAACCCGGGCAAAGTGGGGCGGCTTTACCTTTCAGTGGTATATCGAGCTTTTTCAGAATGAGGAGATTCTGCGTGCGCTGTTTAACACGCTGCTTATCGCGTTTGCCTCCTCCCTGATTGCCACAGTGATCGGGACGGTGGCCTGCATTGCCATGACGGGAATGAAGCGCAGGGCAAAGTCAATCCTTATGGGCGTTACGAATATACCCATGCTGAACGCGGATATTGTCACCGGCATTTCCCTGATGCTGCTCTATATCAGTCTGGGAATAAAATTTGGAATGGGAACAATACTGCTCTCCCACATTACCTTTAATATTCCCTATGTTATTTTGAGCGTGATGCCACGCATGAGACAGCTTAACGTCAGCACCTATGAGGCGGCGTTGGATCTGGGTTCTTCCCCTTTACATGCATTTTTCAGGGTAGTATTTCCCGACTTGCTGCCGGGCATCCTCTCAGGATTCCTGATGGCGTTTACCATGTCGTTAGACGATTTCATTATCACCCACTTTACCAAAGGCGTCGGCGTGGATACGCTTTCCACAAAAATTTACACCGAAATCAAAAAGGGAATCAAGCCGGAGATGTACGCACTCTCGTCGCTCATTTTTGTGACGGTTCTGACATTGCTTATATTAATCAATCTGTCTCCGGCAGACAAGAAAAAGACGAACTAGATTTTGTTTGGCGGATAGCAAACGGATCATGGAAATATCCGCCTGACCTATGGAGGCTGTCATGAAAAAGCACCGAATTTATTTTATCAGACATATCATTATCACACTGACTTTGACTCTGCTTACGCCCGCCGCACTGTGCGGGTGCAGCTCGGACAAGGGCGCAAACGGACAGGTCATCGTCTACAACTGGGGCGAATACATTGACCCGGAAACACTTCGCATGTTTGAAGAAGAAACCGGCATCAAGGTAATCTATGACGAATTTGAGACCAACGAAAGCATGTATCCGAAGGTAGAATCCGGAGCAGTTGCTTACGACATCGCCTGCCCCTCCGACTATATGATCAGCCGTATGATCGAAAATGGAATGCTGTCAGAAATTAATTACGATCACATCCCCAACGCAAAAAGGAATATCGGAGCCCAATACTATGAACAGTCCAGAGGCTTTGACCCGGAAAACAAATATGCCATTCCATACTGCTGGGGAACCGTGGGTATTCTCTACAATCAGACGATGGTGGACGAACCAATCACCCGCTGGGCACAGCTCTGGGATGAGAAGTACACGGACAATATTCTGATGCAGGATTCCGTGCGCGATGCCTTTATGGTGGCGGAAAAGCTGAACGGGGATTCCATGAACACCTTAGATATCGGAGAGCTGGAAGCCGCAAAGAATCTGCTGATCGAGCAGAAGCCGTTGGTACAGGCCTATGTGGTCGATCAGGTGCGCGACAAGATGATCGGCGGAGAGGCCGCCATCGGGGTCATTTACTCAGGCGAGGCCATTTTTACCCAGAAGGAAAATCCCGATCTGGTCTATGTGATTCCCGAGGAGGGGACAAACGTTTGGATTGATTCATGGGTTATTTTAAAGAACGCGCCCAACAAGGAGAACGCGGAGAAATTTATTGATTTCATGTGCCGCGAGGATATCGCGCTGATGAACTTTGACTATATCACCTACTCCACGCCGAATGTGGCCGCAAGGGATCTGATTGAAGATGAGGATATCAAAAATTCAGAGATCGCCTTTCCCGACCTGTCGCAGTATGACAATCTGGAAACCTATGTGTATCTGGGCGAGGAGGGGGATTATCTCTACAATGAATTGTGGAAAGAGGTGAAGGCGTACTAGTGCGCCATTTTCCAATTGCATACACTTTTTGCGAAGTCCAGAATTTCCTTATACAAGGCGTTTGAGGGAG
>VSNH01000006.1 GCA_009774215.1 Lachnospiraceae bacterium | reverse complement strand
CAGGAGCGTCCGTACAAAGGTGATGTCATCAAAGATAAACGCCGGATGTACATCCATTACTATTACAGCATTGAAAAGCTTCTGGTGTCATCTGAAAAAGGTCTTGATGGAAAAATCTTTACAGAGTTTGTTGCGTTGATTCTGATATCTCATCTTGACCATAAGATGAAAAAATCAGATTTATATAAAAACTACACTCTGCATCAGTTGCTTGACGAGCTTGATGTGATTGAGTGCTTTGAAGATGCAAACCATTCCTTAAGGATTGGAGAACTTCTCAATAAGCAGGCAAAAATATATGAGGCTCTCGGAGTGAAGGTACCAACCTCGTCATGTTAACTCCGAGAATCCAGGTTCTATGGAAAGAAAGGTATACTTCTAATTATGTCATGGATGAATACGTGATAGGGGAAGTTTAGTCTGGTAAGAAGTTATACTAATTTCCATTAGTCGGAAATCAAAAATGTATAAAATCCTTTGGGTGCAAAAAATAACGATAGCCACTCTAAAAAACAGGCTATCGTTATTTTTTACACTATGGAATATCGAAAATGCGGCAAATCCGAATAATAAAACGATAGCCGCCCATGCATGGGTGCATCTCCCATTCCGAAAAGTGTTGATTTCAGAGCGTTTGCGGTAAATTTGAAAACGATAGCACCTATTCAAAGATTGTATCAATCTGGACACGCAATATGGTATTATGATATGCTAATGATTATGTACAGTTTTCTTGACCAGTATGATCTGGCAGGGAAAACTGTGGTGCCTTTTGCTACATCCGGCGCAAGTGGCTTTTCTGATTCGATTAACACAATCAAAGGGATGGAGCCGGATGCGGATGTAGTGATGAACGGACTTTCCATATTGCGCGATGTGGTTTGGGATTCGGAAGCTGATAATATTGAATGACTGACAGAGAAAGGCTTCGTTTCAGTAAATTGTCATACAAGGGCAACATGAAACAAAAAACAATCTTGTAAATAGTAGTCGATATTGGAATGACAGTCATGGTGATAATATGAGGTTTATTTAGCCATCAGACGGCTAAATAAGGGAAAGCGTATTCCTAAATTTCTCATGGATTCTGTTATGGGAAAGGACATGGGTCATGGTCAGTATTTGTATGAGAATAGCGCTGAATACGCAAAAGGATTGATCGAATATCTGGCTGATTGATAATGTAAGAAATAGTTCTATACATCCGGTTTGCAGAGAAATCGAAAGAAGCAACATTTGACGAAAAGGAGAGCAGACATGCAGATTGTACCTACGCTGAATTTTGGAGGGAATTGCCGTGAGGCAATTCAAATGTATGAAAAGGCATTTCATGGAAAGATCAGTTGTATCATTACATATGGGGAAGCGGATGACCCGGCATATAATCCGCTGCTGAAAGAAGAGCAAAAGGAATACATATACCATTCGGAACTTGTATTGGACAATCAAAGAATCATTATGAGCGACCATGTGGATCTGGAATTCCACACGTGCTATTCCAATTTCCTCACGATTATGTATGATACAAAAGAAGAAGTACAAAGGGCATATGAAATCATGAAAGAAGGCAGTAAGACAATATATCAGATGGAAGCGACGCCTTACAGTTCCTGCCGGGTTGTTTTTGTTGATAAGTTTGGGATTCGCTGGGGAATTATGACGGAGCAGACAGACCGCTGAATTTGAATAGGGAGGGGATCGATTTATGGAGAAAAAATTAAACATTGTAGTGGCGCATTGTCCTCAAAACCACAAATGCCCGGCTGTAAAAGTTTGCCCGGTGGGCGCGCTTAGCCAGAAAGGCTTTGAAGCGCCCAAGATTGACTATGACAAGTGCATCGGCTGCGGCAAATGTGCAAAGCTTTGTCCGAAAAAGGCGTTGGTGCTGGCGTAGGGTTTTGGCAAAGCGGGAACTGTATGAGGAGACCGGCGCGTAACGATATGGGAAAGCAGATTAATTACTACATGGGATATCATGATTTTTTGTCTGTTGCGCAGGCTGCTTTGGACAGCGGCTGCGTCATTTACAGACATACATATGAGGATGGCAGATGGCGGTTGATTCCGGGAACTACGCTGGATGTGGTACAGCCGGACTGCCGCGAATATTATTTTCACATTCCCGAAATCGGGGGATTTGATGTGACGCGGGCATCCCAAAATCAATATGTTGCCGACGAAGCGCGGCTCAGCGTGATCGAAGCGGGTTTTTGCATTCCGGGAAAACATGAGATTGTGAAAAACAGGCTTTACATTGTGACCGGACGGTATACGGATGACGGCGACTGGATTCCCCGCCCGGACATGCTCACAAAAGTATACAATAAGCTGGTGCGTGTTGTAAAGAAGGTGGCTCCCTATACCGAGCTTGCGCATTTTGTTGTAAATCCGATGTATGCGGGGGAAAAGCATACAAGCAAAGAATATATTTCCGCTGAATTTTATGAGCTGGTACAAAGGGAAGATTACAAATTGGGGTAGCGGGGATGTCGGAATGGTTTGGAAACGGGCAGCGGTGGCTGATGATTGATCTGGAGGACAAAGACGATCTGTACAAAGATGTCCTTAGGCTTATCCGAACTAAGAAGGGGCGCAGACTGACTTATATAGTCAATCCGCACCCCATAGCACTTGACGGTTTATCCCTTCGCCGCCTCCATCAAAATCCTGACGCAGAGGTCAATCCCCAGATTCCCGGCGTTCATGTACAGGTCATAGTTTTTCGGATCGCCCCACTCGTGCGTGGTGAGCGCGTTGTAGAAATTCTTTCTTCTCTTGTCGTTCTTTTTCAGGGCGTTTTCGGCTTCCGCTTTCTGGATGCCCTCCCGCTCGATTGCACGCTGTATCCGTTTTTCATGGTTGGCATAGACAAACACATGCAGGGCATTTTCCATATCCTTTAAAATATAGCCGGAGGCTCTTCCTACGATCACGCAGTTTCCTTTTTCGGCAGCCTTTTCGATGATGCGCTTTTCCTCCAGAAAAAGCTGGTCTGCAAGGGGCAGATTTTTATTGCCGGAAAGTCCGCCCAGAGGGGTCTTGGAAAGGTTTAAAAGGACATTGCCGGAGCTGCTCTCCTCGAGCGTTTCAATATTGTAAAACGGTATGTCGAGTTTCTGCGCCGCTTCCAACAGGATATTCCGGTCATAGAGTTTATATCCCAGCGCCTCCGCCAGTTTTTTTCCGATCTCGTGTCCCCCGCTGGCATAACGCCGCTCGATGGTGATGATATGATACATAAATGCGTCCCCCTTTCTGCTGCTGTCTGTGTTTTCCTTCTTACTTATTATTATAAACAATTCGGCGGCATATCTCAATTCTAAAATACACCCGTCACGAAAATTTCAATGCCGATCAGGATTAAGATGGTGCCGCCCAGCAAAGCGGCCTTGTCGGAATATTTTGTTCCGAATTTCTTTCCGATGTCCAGTCCGGCCATGCAGATCACAAAGGTTACTACCGCGATGATCAGGGCGCAGACAAAGGCCATGACGAAGCCGTACTTCGCGATGGTAAAGCCGACGGACAAAGCGTCAATGGAGGTGGCGATCCCTTGCAGCAGGAGAGCAGTCATGTCTGTCCCGGGTTTTTCTGTTTCTCCGCTGCCGCCTTTTATGCCGTCTGCAAACATTTTGCCGCCGATAAACAGCAGGAGCGCCAGAGCAATCCATGGCACCAGCTTCTGAAAAGCCGTAAAATACCGGATAAACATGTGTACGCAAATCCACCCCGTCATCGGCATTGCCGCCTGAAAAAAGGCGAAAACCCCGGCGATGCCGCTCATTTTTTTTCGTGTCATGTCAGGTTCGTGCAATCCGTCTGCCAGTGATACGGAAAAGGCATCCATGGAAAGCCCGACACCAAGCAGCGCGCTGTTCAAGAAAAACAATAAACTCCACTCCATCTTTTGTTCCTCCTGCGTTAAAATATAAAATAAGTCGTGTAGGGAAGATTCTTTTTCCCCTACTCGCTGTGCGCCCCATGCGCCGCTTTAGCGGCATACTGCTGCTGCATGGGGCTGTGCATAAAAAAACCAAGTACAGTTTCGGAAACTATACCTGGTATGTGTCAAAAATAATGCAGACTCCACGTATAGTTTCACTATACATGAGTCTCGCAATTTAAAACAAGCCAGACCGGACGGTCAGTATGTTGACTTGCTACGATATACGCTTGCTACTCCCTCATGGGAATGATATTAAAAGAAATTTATCATTAAAGAGGGCATTTGTCAACTGTTGTTTTCCTGTATCTGTCAAAGCTGCCAAATCTGTCCGTCCGGCAGACCGTTGATGTCGGGCGGGGCATTATGCTACAATAAATAAGATGGGCATCATTGGTCTGTTGGGGACAGGGGGACAGGATGAAAAAAATTTTGATTACAGGCGGCACCACGTTTGTAAGCAAGTATGCGGCGGCGTATTTTGTGCAGAGGGGATATGCGGTTTATGTGCTCAACAGAAATACGAAGCCACAGATGGGCGGCGTCAGACTGATCGAGGGAGACAGGCACTGTCTCGGTGACAAATTAAGGCAGATTTCGTTTGATGCCGTGGCTGACATAACTTCTTACGACGCGCGGGACATCACAGACCTGTGCGATGCGCTCGGTTCCTTTGGGCAGTACATTATGGTCAGTTCGGGCGCGGTGTACCCGGAGGACGCGGAGAAGCCTTTCCGGGAAGAATCTCCAAGGGCAGTCAATCGGTTTTGGGGAAAGTACGGGACGGACAAAATGGAGGCGGAGACGGAGCTGTTAAAAAGAGTCCCGGATGCGTATATCTTAAGACCGCCATATTTATATGGTCCGATGAATAACGTGTACAGGGAGGCGTTTGTGTTCGACTGCGCAAAGGCGAACCGAAAGTTCTATCTGCCGGGAGACGGCGGACAGCGGCTGCAGTTTTTTCATGTGAGGGATCTGTGCGGCGTTATGGAAGCGATCATGGAGACAAAACCTAACGCCCATATTCTGAATGTGGGAAATGCAGTGACTGTATCAGTCAAAGAATGGGTGACCATGTGTTATGCCTGTTTCGGCAAAGAACCTTCTTTTGTGAATGTTTCTAAAGAGATCGAGCAGAGAAACTATTTCAGTTTTTATGACTATGAATACGTGCTGGATGTGCACAAGCAGCAGGCGGTCTATCCGGATACCATTTCTATGGAGGAGGGGTTAAAGGAATCTGCAGAGTGGTATCACTCAAATGAAGGGGATGTCAATAAAAAAGCTTATTTTGCGTATATTGATGAAAATTTGAGGTGACGAATGCGTGGCAGTGTGAAGTTGCTTTTTGCATATTTTTATGCCATGATGAAAAGCAGAGCATTTCGAATTTCTATAATGTTTTAAGACGCAATGAGCATGTTTTTGGGAGAACATGAGGTTGGTTTTTATCAGGAAGGAGGAGGTATGCTATGAGATTACTTGTGATCGGCGGCGTGGCGGCGGGGACGAAAGCCGCGGCAAAATTCAAGAGGGTAAACCCGGAGGCGGAGGTGACCATTGTCACCAAGGGCAGGGACATTTCCTACGCGGGATGCGGGCTTCCCTATTATGTGGGCGGGGCGATCCCGGAGAAGGAGCAGCTTATTGTCAATACGCCGGAGAAATACAGTTCTCTCACCGGCGCCATGGTTTATCCCCAGCGGGAAGTGGTGTCGCTTGACACGGACGCAAAGAAGGCGGTGGCGAAGAATCTGCGCACGGGCGCGGAGGAAGTCTATGCGTATGACGCGTGCATCGTGGCGGTGGGGGCTTCCCCGGTCGTACCGCCTCTGCCGGGCTTAAATCTGCCGGGCGTTTTCGTGATGCGCACGCCGGACGACGCGATTGAAACGAGGGATTACATAGCGGGTGACGACGTAAAGCGCGCCGTGGTAGTGGGCGGCGGTTTCATCGGACTGGAAGTAGCGGAGAATCTGCTGGAAAAAGGGCTTTCGGTGACGCTGATTGATATGGCGCCCCAGATCATGCCGGGATTTGATACAGAGATGGCGGCTTATGCGGTGCGCCATCTGGCGAAGAAAGGCATCAAAGTGATGACGTCCACGAAGCTGGAGGGTGTGACCGGGGACGTGAGAGCGGAAGGGGTGCAGACGGACAAGGGGCTGCTTCCTGCGGACGTGGTGATTCTCTCCATCGGTATCCGCCCGAACACGGGCTTTTTGCAGGATACCGGAATCGAAATGTGTAAGGGAACGATACTGGTGGATGACAGGATGGCGACGAACGTGGCGGACGTCTACGCGGCGGGCGACTGCGCCATGGTGAAGAACCGTCTCACAGGGGAGCGGCAGTGGTCGCCCATGGGTTCCTCCGCCAACATGGAGGGACGCACCCTCGCGCTGGCACTGGGCGGCCGGGATGTGGCGTATCCGGGCGTTCTGGGGACTGGCGTGGTCAAGCTCCCGGGGCTTTCGGGCGGCAGAACCGGGCTGTCCGAAGAGCAGGCGAAGGCGGCTGGCTATGACCCGGTGTGCGTGCTGGCGGTGACGGACGACAAGGCGCACTACTATCCCGACAGCGCATGGTTTGCGATCAAGCTGGTGGCAGACAAAGCGACACACAAGCTGCTTGGCGTGCAGGTGCTGGGACCGGGCGCGGTGGATAAGGTGACGGATATCGGTGTGATGGCTGTGACTTTTGGAGCCACGCTTGAGCAGATGACCTGTCTGGATCTGTCTTATGCGCCGCCTTTCTCCACGGCGATCCACCCCTTCGTACAGGCGATACATATGCTGTTAAATAAAATAACGGGTGATATGGACAGTTTCACGCCCGCGGAATATCTGGCGGGGGCAGCCGAAGGGTACCGCGTGATCGACGTAAATCCCGCAGGACCGACGATTGCGGGGGCGACTTACGTGGATCTGCTCAAGGTAAAGGGCGAGGTGCCGGGGCTTTCCAAGGATGAGAAGCTTCTGCTTGTCTGCGCCAAGGGCAAGAGGGCATATCTTCTGCAGAACAGGCTGAAACGCTACGGCTACACGAACACGAAGGTGCTGGAGGGCTCCTCCTTCTTCAACGTGGTGAAAGTGGAGAGCAGGCCCGGTGTGGTGACGGTGCCCGCGAAGGAGATTACCCGCGTGAAGGCGCTGGGCTGCCTGCACAACAAGGGAACAGATAATTTTAACGTCCGTGTGATCACGAGAAACGGCAAGATCACCACGGCGGAGCACAAAAAAATCGCGGAGGCGGCGGAGCGGTTCGGAAGCGGCGACGTGGTTATGACGACGCGTCTGACCATGGAGATCGTGGGCGTGCCCTTTGACCAGATCGAGAATATCCGTGCCTTTCTGGCGGAGGAAGGTCTGGAAACCGGCGGAACCGGCTCCAAGGTGCGTCCGGTGGTGGCATGTAAGGGAACGACCTGCCAGTACGGGCTGTTAGACTCCTACGCCTTATCCGACAAGATACATGAGCGTTTCTTCCACGGCTACGCTTCCGTGAAGCTGCCGCACAAGTTTAAGATCGCGGTGGGCGGCTGCCCGAATAACTGCGTGAAGCCGGATCTGAATGACTTCGGCATCGTGGGACAGAGAGTGCCGGCCATGGATCTGGAGAAGTGCCGGGGATGTAAGATCTGTCAGGTTTCGCTGGCGTGCCCGGTGGAGGCGTCGCAGGTAGTGGACGGCAAGCTGGTGATCGATCCCGACAAATGCAACAATTGCGGGCGCTGTGTGGGGAAATGTCCCTTCAAGGCGTTGGAGGAGAGCGCGTACGGCTACCGCATCTATATCGGCGGACGCTGGGGCAAGAGAGTGGCCCACGGGCAGAAGCTGGATAAGATATTTCTGGATGAAGAGGAAGTGCTTTCCGTTCTGGAGAAGGCTATCCTGCTGTTCCGCGAGCAGGGCAATACGGGAGAGCGCTTTGCGGATACCATAAGCAGGCTGGGATTTGAGAACGTGCAGGCGCAGCTTATGGCAGACGATCTGCTTGCAAGGAAAGAAGAGATTCTCGGTGCAAAGGTGCATCTGAAAGGCGGGGCGACCTGTTAATGAGGATAGGAAGTGATATTAAGACATCGGATACATGGTGTCTGAGTATCACTATGTCATGCTTAGGGAGAATGACCGATTCGGTCAAACTCTCTGGCTGAAGATGTTATGAGGAGTAAGCGACAGAAAAAATGGAGTGTATCAGTATCAGTCATAAAACGGCGGATTCCGGGGAGCGGGAGAAGTTTTACATCCCAAAAGAAAAGACAGATGATTTCCTGAGAAAAGTCCATGCGGCCGCGGGGGTGGAGGCGTGTGTGCTCCTCTCCACCTGCAACCGCACGGAAATTTATGTGTCGGGGGAGGAAAATCGTTTCCGGGCGTTGGAGGAGACACTGGAGACATTTTCGGAGTGCGACGGCGAACAGATCAGAAAGCTTGTTAGAAGATATCAGGGGCAAAGAGCATTGCACCATCTTTTCCGCGTGGTATGCGGCATGGAGTCCATGGTCATCGGGGAGGATGAGATTCTCGGGCAGACGCGGGACGCCTATCTTTCCGCAAAGGAAGCCGGGTATACCGGGTATGAGCTGAACACGGTTTTTCAGGCGGCGCTCGCCTGTGCCAAGCGGGTGAAGACAGAGACGATGATCTCTAAGACGGCGGTCTCTGTATCGACTCTGGCAGTCAATGAAGTGGCGCATCTGCCGATACCTCATAAAACGGTGCTGCTGATGGGCAGCAGCGGGCAGATGGGCGGCATTATTTTAAAGAATCTGCTCAGTCAGAAAAATGTCCGCATCATAGCTACGGTGCGGTCGCACAAAGGCATCTGTCAAAGCGGCGGCGAGCAGGTGGAGCATGTGGATTATCAGAACCGCTATGCCGCCTTGGAAGAGGCGGACGCCATTATATCGGCAACCGCCAGTCCCCACTATACGCTGACGGCAGGACGGGTCAGAGAGGCAATGCAGTCTCCGAAGAATCGGCTTTTTATCGACATATCCATGCCGCCGGATCTGGATGCGGAGATCGGGAAACTGGCGCATTGCCGTCTCGTGGCATTGGATGATATCAAAAAGCTGGCGGAGGAGAACAACAGGCGCAAGCAGCAGGCGTTTGCGGACGCGGAGGAGATTCTTGCGGAGGAGCTGGAAAAGCTCTGCAAGGCGCTGGCATTCCACCGGTTTACGGAGGCTGACACGCACTGGAAGGAGCGGTACGCGGATTTCTCGGCGGAAAAACTGCTCTATCTGCTGCGGGACGGGTTGGACAGCGGCTCCTTTGAAGCGGTTTTGAAGGCGCTGAAGTGATTGTTTACGCCAGATATTTATAGAAGGGGAATAGGAAATCTGGTGTGGGCGGCAATGCGCTGACCGATTTGGTCATGCGATAATAGGGAGCATTTGCATGGGATATTTTCCTTTTTTTGTGGAACTTGAGGGAAAACGCGGCGTGATTGTGGGCGGCGGAAAAGTGGCTGCCCGAAAAGTGGAAAAGCTGCTTGCCTTCGATCCGAAACTGACGGTGATTGCGCCGGATATTGAGGCGTGCGTGAGAATACAGGGAGAGTCGCTGCAAAAGGACGCGGCGGTCTCCCTTCATTTTGAGGAGCGGGCTTTTCGGGCGGAAGATCTGCGGGGCGCGGATTTTGTGGTTGCGGCTACGGACGACGAGGCGCTAAACGGACGGATTGCGGATATCTGCAAAGAAAAGCGGATTCCCGTCAATGTGGTGGATGACAGAGAGAGATGTACCTTTTTCTTCCCGGCGCTTGTGAAGGAGGGACCGCTTACCGTTGGGATTTCCACAGACGGGAAAAGTCCGCTGGCGGCATCGTGGGTGAGACAGGAGATTGCGGGGATGCTGCCGGAGTCATTCGGGGAAGTGATTAACTTGTTGGGTCAAATACGGCCTTTGGTATTGGAACTGGTAGCGGGGGAGGAAGACAGGAAAAAGCTGTTTGAGGAGCTGTTTTCTTACTGTATGGAATGTTTGGAGAGAAAAAAGAAGGTAACTGCGGAGGAGTTGACGAATCTGGTTAAGAGCGGGAGCATTTGATTGGCTGTCGGTTGTATAATCAGAGGAAGGAATGCCGGAAACATGAACAAAATCAGAATTGGCACCAGAGGGAGCAAACTGGCTTTGCGACAGGCGGCACTTGTGCAGGAAGCCATGGAAAGGGCGTGCGGCGACATAGTGACTGAGCTGGTCATTTTGCGCACCAGGGGAGACCGGATTCAGGACAGGCCGCTTTCGGCGCTTGGCGACAAGGGGGTGTTTGCTTCAGAACTGGAGCGGGCGCTGCTCGCCGGGCAGATTGATCTGGCGGTACATTCCGCGAAGGATCTGCCCATGAAGCTGGCGGACGGGCTGACGACTGCTGCGGTGCTGCCGAGGGCTGATGCGCGGGACGTGCTCGTGGCGCCGAAGGGAGGCAGAGTGCCGGTTTTGCGGCAGAATTTATATGGGGAACGCGAATTGGTGAGCGTAGAAGATACGGAGAAGAAAGACCGGACGGGATCGAGAGCATGGCGGGAAGTCTGCCGGGGATGCGAAGGCAGGCTGGCAGAAGAGAGTACGGCGCGGGCAATGTCGGGGGACGGCGGCCATATATTCCGCCTCGGTACCGGCAGCAGGCGGCGGCAGCTCCTCGCAGGAAAAATCTGGGAGAACGTAATCTGTGAGGAAATCCGCGGTAATGTGGACACCAGGCTTCGCAAACTGCAGGAGGGCCGTTACGACGGCATTATTCTGGCGAAGGCGGGACTGGATCGGCTGGGAATAGGTTCTGACGGGGAAGAGGCCTTTGACTTTTATCCGCTCTCCCCGGAAGTGTTTCTGCCGGCGGCATGTCAGGGCATCCTTGCGGTGGAGGCGGTGGAAGGCTCCGCGGCGGCCGGAATCTGTAAAGAGATTTCGGATGCGGAGACAGAGCTTTGCTATTTTGTTGAGCGGGAGGCGCTGGCGCAGCTTTCGGCGGACTGCAGTGAGGCCGCGGCGGCGTGGTGCAGGCTTGGAAAATACGGACATAATTGTGGCGGGGAGCGGGAGTCGGCTATGTATGGCCCGGAAGCAGGGCGCGAGCAGGCCGGGCATAGTTTGGAAACGGCGGGCGGAGCGGGCAGACTGCTTCTCGACGTGATGTATGCGGAGAGACGGATCAACGTGACCGGATTGGTCAACATCGAGGAAGGCAGGCGGCTGGCACGGGAAGCGGCGCGGAAAGTGAAAAGCCGACAGGAAAAAACGGCGTGCGGTGCAGCCGATAACGGAACAGAAAAATAGAAAGCGGGTGTGCAGATTGTGAAGGAAACATAAATCAGCAGACTGGCTGTGGAATTAGGGAGAAGGGTGAGAGTGAGCGGGGGAAAGGTATATCTGACAGGCGGCGGCTGCGGCGACGCGGAACTTTTGACGCTGAGGGCATTAAAGGCTCTGCAGAAATGCGATACGGTGGTCTATGACAGCCTGGTGACTGAGGAACTGTTACAGTGGACGCGGCCTGACTGTGAAAAAATATATGTGGGAAAACGGTATCAATGCCACAGCAGGGGACAGCTTGCAATCAATGCCCTTCTCGTGGAAAAGGCGCGGGCGGGGAAGACGGTGGTGCGCCTGAAGGGCGGCGACCCCTATGTGTTCGGCAGAGGCGGGGAAGAATTTATCGCGCTGCGGGACGCGGGTGTCCGTTGCGAGGTGATACCCGGCATTACGTCGGCAATAGCGGTTCCTGCGGCGGCAGGGATTCCGGTGACCCACAGGGGGCTTTCCGACAGTGTGACGGTGGTGACGGGAACGGCGGCAGGGGCGGGCGGCAAAGAGGAATTGAAACTGGATTTTCAGACGCTGGCACGGCTTAAGGGCACGCTGGTAATCCTGATGGGGATGCACCATCTGGCAAAGATCGTTGTAGGACTGCTCGCGGCCGGAAAGGACAGGCTTACGCCAAGCGCTATTGTTATGGATGGAACGACGGAGAGGCAGAGAGTGGTGAGGGCGCCGCTTTTTGAGCTTGTTGCCAGGGCGGCGGAGCGGGGGCTTACCGCCCCGGCGGTGATCGTGGTCGGCGCGGTGGCGAAGCTGGAGCTCATCATGGAGGGAGAAGGCAAAGCAGAGGTAGAGCGGGAAACTTTCATTCAAATGCCCTTGTCGGGAATCACGGTTGGCGTGACCGGGACGGCGCACTTCGCGCACAGGCTGTTCGACGTGCTCCGGGAAAAGGGCGCACAGCCGTGGGATATGCATTTTATGGAAATCAAACCCGCCCGGGAGCCCCTGCCGGCGTTTGCGGACTATGGATGGCTTGTCTTTACCAGTCCAAACGGGGTGCAGGTGTTTCTGGATAAAATGCGGCGGGAACGGCGGGACTTGAGAACGCTTGCCGATAAGAAAATCGCGGTGATCGGCCCGGGGACGGCGTTGGCGCTTCAAGAGGCCGGGATTTACGAGGATTATATGCCGCAGGTCTATGATGCGGCACATCTGGCAGGGGGACTTGCGCATATCCTTATGACAGAGCAGGTGGAGAACAGGAAGGACGGCAGGGAGGAGTGCCGGGATGTGGAAGATGAAAACCTGAACGGACAGCAGGGCTTTAACGGCGTGACAAGCATGGATGCGGGCGGAAAGTCTCTAAGAACAGGTGAGGCGCGATGCGGGGTGCTGCTCCTGCGCGCAAAGCAGGGGAGCGATGTGCTGCCACGGATTTTCCGCGAGCGGGGAATCCCTTATGAGGAATATGCCCTCTATGAGCTGGGCGTGCAGGAGCAGAGGCGTGACGCGGTGATCACAAAGGAGCCGGATTATATTGTCTTTGGCTCCGCCATGGGCGCGAGAGCTTATGTTGAAGGCATGGAGAAGAAAGGCATCAGAAATACGAGGAGCCGTTATGTCTGCATCGGGGAACAGTGTGCAAAAGAAGTGCGAAAGTATGTGACAGAGCCGCCCCTGGTTGCGGCGGAGGCCGACGTGGAGGCAATTGCGGACTGTCTGTGCAGGGAAGGGAGACAAGATTGAGAAATCACACGGATGTGTTGATTGTTTCAACTCCCGAACAAGTTCGGGCGCGAGTTTGTGCCGGAGCCACAAACTCGGGATCGCAGAGCCGAATTTGAGTTTGGCCCGCGTTCCTCAGCAAAAGGCGCTTCGGAATGGAGGTAATAACCATGTATCGATTCAGAAGATTGAGAAGGGATGAGAGAATCCGCGCTGTGATGCAGGAGACGAGACTGCATCCAAAGGACTTTATCTATCCGATTTTTGTGACAGAGGGGGAAAACGTGAAGAATCCTGTGGAATCCATGCCGGGAGTATTTCAATATTCCATTGACTGTCTGGACGAAATCTTAGACCGGGTGAGAGAGACGGGCATCGGGGGCGTTATGCTCTTCGGCATTCCGACATACAAAGATCCGCAGGGGAGCCAGGCCTATGCCCCCGACGGCATCACCCGGCGGGCGGTCCGCCATATGCGGGAGAAGTACCCGGAAATCTATATCGTGGCGGATGTGTGTCTGTGCGAATACACTTCCCACGGGCACTGTGGGATGGTGCGCGGGGAGGAGATTCTGAATGACGAGACGCTGCCGTATCTGGTGAAGATGGCGGTGAGCCTTGCGGAAGCGGGAGCGGATATGGTGGCTCCTTCTGATATGATGGACGGCAGGGTGGCGGCTATACGGGAGGGACTCGACCGGGCAGGATTTACCCAGACGCCGATTATGGCATACAGTGCGAAATTTGCCTCCGCCTATTATGGGCCGTTTCGGGACGCGGCGCAGTCGGCGCCGGGATTCGGTGACCGCAAAAGCTACCAGATGGACTTTGCCAACGGGCAGGAGGCGCTGCGGGAAATCCGCGCGGACATAGAGGAGGGGGCGGACATTGTGATGGTCAAACCTGCCCTTGCCTATCTGGACGTCTTAAAGGAGGCGGCGCTCACCTTTGACATGCCTCTTGCGGTGTACAATGTGAGCGGGGAGTACGCCATGGTAAAGGCGGCCGCCGCCAACGGGTGGATCGATGAAAGAAGGATTGTGTTGGAGAATCTCACGGCCATGAAGCGCGCGGGCGCGAAGATTATCATTACCTATCATGCTTTGGATGTGGTGGAGTGGTCAGAGTGAGAAGTACTTCTAAAGACGTCCCGCTATTTGACGGGACGCCAAGAAGTACGAAGTCTCACTCGGGAGAATGCCTGAAATACGGCATTCTTCACATATATTGGGAGGATGGTATGGGCGGTAAATCGGAACAACTTTATGAGAAGGCACAGTATCTGATTCCCGGCGGGGTCAACTCCCCCGTGCGGGCGTTTGGCGCGGTGGGCGGACACCCCTTTTTCGTGGAGAGGGCTGAGGGCCCATGGCTCTATGACGTGGACGGCAATCGGTATCTGGATTATGTCTGTTCCTGGGGGCCCGGCATTCTGGGACATGCGCATCCGCAGGTGGTGGAGGCGGTGCAGAGGGCGTGTGCAGGTGGGCTTACCTTCGGCGCGCCGACAGCGGGGGAAGTGGAGCTGGCGGAGCTGATAGGTGCCTGTGTGCCGGATGTAGAGATGGTGCGTCTGGTCAGCTCCGGCACAGAGGCGGTGATGAGCGCCGTGCGCGTGGCGAGAGGCTTCACGGGCCGGGAAAAAATCGTCAAGTTTGCCGGAAATTACCACGGCCATTCCGACGGACTGCTGGTGAAGGCGGGCTCGGGGCTTATGACCCAGTCCGTGCCGGACAGTGCCGGCGTGCCGGAAGGATATGCGGCTTCCACGCTGACGGCAGTCTACAATGATGAGGAATCCGTGCGCACGCTGATGGAGGAAAACCACGGACAGGTGGCCGCGGTCGTGGTGGAGCCGGTGGCGGCAAATATGGGAGTTGTGCCGCCGAAACCGGGTTTTTTAGAATTTCTGCGCCGCATCACGAAAGAGAACGGGGCTCTTCTACTTTTCGATGAGGTGATCACGGGATTCCGGCTGGGTCTTGGCGGCGCGTCTGAATATACGGGTGTGCATGCCGACCTGTACACGTTTGGAAAGATTGTGGGCGGCGGGATGCCGCTGGCGGCTTACGGCGGCAGGCGGGATATCATGTCAAGCGTTGCGCCCCTCGGGGCTGTCTATCAGGCAGGCACGCTGTCGGGAAATCCGGTGGCGGTGGCGGCGGGCATTGCAACGCTGAAAATATTGATGGATGATCCGGGCATCTATGAGCGGATTGACAGGCGGGCGCGGACGCTGGCGGAGGCTTATCGGAGCGCGGGGCTTACGGTGAACCGGGCGGGCTCGCTGCTGTCGGCGTTTTTTGTCCCCTCGGGCAGCGAGCCAGGTGATTGCCTGCTTGATGCGCCGCTGCCTGCGGCGGGGGTTTGGACTTCCGGGCGGGAGGCGGATGTCTCCGGGTTTTTGGGAGAAAGGGCAGGAAAAGAACAGGAACAGTGGGAACGGGTTCGGCGGGTGGAAAATTACGAGGACGCGTGCCGGTGCGACAGGGAGGCGTTTGCGGCTTATTTCAACAGGATGCTGGAGCGGGGCATCTATGTGGCGCCGTCACAGTTTGAGGCCATGTTCGTGTCGGACGCCCACTCGGACGAGTTGATCGGGGAAACCTGCGAGGCGGTGGCGGCGTGCGTCGGCCGGGGTGGACGGAACAGGCGTGCGGAATATGCAGATGAGAACGGGACAGAATAAGGGATAGGAGCATAAGGAGGAAAACAGATGAGTGAAATTGACGATGTCATCAAAATGCTGGACAATTTGACCAAAGACGGGGTTAGCCGAATTAAGGTGGAAACTTCGGAGGAGCTTCACGGGGGAGAACGGAAGAAGGCGTACCACCACGGGCGCTGCGACGTGGGGAGCCCTTTTGCCACGGGAAAGCTGTTTGACGCGGAGGATCCGGACTGCGGATAGACAGACACCTACAGAACTCCGGCAAAGAGTCGTAACACTTCCCAGCGGGAGGTTACATTGAGTTTCCGGAACAGGTTCTGGAGATGTTTTTGCAGCGTACTTTCGCGAATGCCGAGTGCATTCGCGATTTCCGTATTTGTCTCAAGGAGGCGCAGATGCCGCAGGATTTCAGTCTCGCGCGGTGTGAGTCCGCAATCCTTCTGCAGTCCGCTCAATGTCAGATTCTCTCTGTCGGAAGAGATGCCGACATCGGGCATAAGGATGCGGCGGATGGACGCGTTCAGATGCATGCCGAGAGCGCGCAGAAAAAACATATTCTCGGAGGAGAAAGCACCGTCCTCGCGCGTGCGGTAAAGCGTAAGCAGTCCGAGCAGTTCGCCCTGCGAGACGATTGTGAGCTGCATATCGTCGTAGACATTGAACTTTCTGTAACAATTCACGTACAGCGGCGAGTTGAGCCGTTTTTCTTCATCGAGGACATCGCTCGCGCGAAGGAGCTTGGACTCTTTGGAGTAGAGGTTCCACAGGAGATAGTCTGTGTCCTGCTCGCTGGCCAGGTATGCCTGCTCAGCCGGAAGGAAGCTCTGCGGAAAGCAGATCGGATGACCGAGTGTGACGTGCTGTGCGTCTCCGCTCACTTTAAACAGAATGCTGGCGTATTGAAACGGGATAATGATCCTGAGGCGCTGGAAAAAGTCGTCCCTGATATCCAATAAATTCTGCCAGCCATATATGTCGTATATGAGATCGTTCATGACTAAAAAAATATTCTTCTCCACAGGGAAGCCCCCTTTTTTGTCTATTATAGTTAAGAAAATACTTAAAAACAAGTAGAAATCATTTTATATAATAAGAAAATGGTCGAAATTAGTAATAGGAAATACGACATTTCCGTGTTATGCTGGTAACAGCTCAGATGAGAGCGGGTACAAGGGTGTATCTGTGACAGACGTGTCACAGGCGCACCTTTTTTTATGCGCAGGCCTGCATATGGAAGGCGGCTGTTTCACAGTATACGGGCCGCGCGGCGAGTAGGAGAAGACGGATCTTCCCTACTCGATTGTGCAGCAGGACATTTTATCAGGGAAAGGCGGGAGGAAAGATGGCGGATAAGACACAGGTAATTGAAGATTTAAATAAAGTGGTGAGTCTGATTAAGCGTGATACCAAAGAAATTACGCCCGAAGAAAAAAAGCAGATGGTAGCCGATACCTTACATTATTTTGACAGTTATGTCAGTCCGGGGTGGCTGAAATACCGCAAATCGGTTTCTTCGGATTCGGAGAGCGGCGCGGTGCTGGAATGGTATGATGAGGGCGCTTACTGCTGTGGGCTGAACGATGAGAAATTTATTGACTGTCTGGGCGGCTTCGGCATTTTTACTTGCGGGCACAGAAATGAGGAGATTCTGGATGTCGTGAGAGCACAGCTCGACCATCAGGCGCTTCATTCACAGGAGCTGCTTGATCCTCTCCGGGGATATCTGGCAAAGGCCATGGCGGACATTACGCCCGGTGATTTACAGCAGTGCTTCTTTACGAACGGAGGCGCGGAGGCGGTGGAGATGGCGCTTAAGCTGGCGCGTATCGCAACGGGAGGACGCTGGTACATATCGACCGTGGGAGCGTTCCACGGGAAATCTATGGGAGCAGTCTCTATGGGAGGCAAGGGAACATACCGGGTGCCGTATACACCGATGATTCAGCAGGTGCAGCACGTGGAGTATGGCAATGCGGAGGATATGCGGAAGGCGATTGTCAATCTGCAGGCTGTCGGGGAAAAGGTGGCGGCAGTCATCTTAGAGCCGATTCAGGGGGAGGCAGGAGTCATCATTCCGCCCGAAGGATATCTGACAAAGGTGAGAGAGATCTGCGATGAGACAGGCGTGGCGCTTATCTTTGATGAGATACAGACAGGGATGGGGCGTACGGGAACTATGTGGCGCTGTGAGGCAGAGGGCGTGACTCCCGATATCATGACTTTCGGAAAAGCGTTTGGAGGCGGCATCCTGCCAATCACGGGCATTATCTGCAGGCCGAAGATGTGGACGCAGGATCTGATTGACAATCCGTGGCTGCTCGGCTCCCCGACATTCGGCGGTAACCCGTTGTGCTGCGCGGCAGCGATTGCGACGATCAAATATATGCTTGAACACGATATTCCGGGTGTGTGCGCGCAAAAGGGAGAGGTTCTGAAGGCAGGACTCCAGTCGCTGGCGGACCAGTTTCCCGAGATCATCCGTGAGGTGCGCGGAACCGGATTGATGCTGGCGGTGGAGTTCCACTCCTGTGAGCTCGGCTATGAGACATCGAAGGGGTTGTTTGCCAGAAAGGTGATGACTGCCGGGACGCTTGTCAATGCCAAGACCATTCGTTTCGAACCGACGGCGATGCTGTCTGAGCAGGATATCAAAGATGTGATCAGCAGGATGCGGGAGGCGTTATCCGATACGAAGAAGACATTTAACTTATAGTTTATACAACAGATGCAAGGGCGCATATCCGACGGGTAGGCGCCCTTTGCTGACGCGTGAGGGGTAAAGATATGAACACTGGACTAATTGCGATTTTTATCATTCTGTTTGTCATCGTCGGGGCGATCACGACAAAAAAGTGCGTGGAATTTTTGGTCGCAGGTTCGCTGATAGCGGCGGCGGTGCTCTATCACGGCAGTTTTCTGACGCAGTGGTGCGCACAGATACAGACAGCGCTTGCGGATAATGTGTGGATTATCATTATCTGTGGACTGTTTGGCAGCCTGATTGCGTTGCTTCAGGAGGCGAAGGGGAGTTTTGGATTTTCCAAGCTGGTGGAAAAGCTTTGCAACAGTGAAAAAAAGACATTGTTTACAACGTTTGTTCTCGGCATTCTGATTTTTGTGGACGATTACCTGAACGTTCTCTCAATCGGTGTCTGTATGAAAGGTGTTTTCGACAAGAAAAAGATTCCCCGGGAGACGCTTGCCTATATGCTGGATTCGACGGCGGCCCCGGTTTGCGTGCTGCTTCCCTTCTCGACGTGGGCCGTGTTTTATTCGAGCATGTTTTTTGAGCAGGATATGATTGCGCAGGCGGGTTTTTCGTCCGGCATGGAAGCTTATATACACGCGATTCCGTTTTGCTTTTACCCAATTATTACGCTTCTTGCGGTGCTGTTTTTTGCGCTTGGCGTTATGCCGAAGCTGGGAGATATGAAAAAGGCTTATGAGCGGGTGGCACAGACGGGGAAGGTTTACTCTGACGCGAGCAGGAAATATAATCACGAGGAGTATAAGGGGTACGAGGAGGAAGGCAATATCTGGGACTTTATCATTCCGATGGCAGTGCTGGTGGGCATGGCAATCGTGTCGGGCGACGTGCTGCTGGCGGTTGTGCTGGCGATTCTTGTCTGCTTTGTCATGTATGTACCCCGTAGGGTAGTGAGTTTTGACGAATTTTTCAATATTGTCACAAAAGGGCTAGCCGATATGGTTCCGGTGTGCACGCTGCTCGTTGTGGCCTTTGCGGTGCAGGCGCTCACACAGGAGATGGGACTGGCTGATTTTATTATTGAGACGATGACCCCGCTTCTTGGCGCGGCGACTTTTCCGATGATTACGTTTGTCCTTGTTGCGGCGCTCTGCTTTACGACCGGTTCCTTCTGGGGCATGTGCGCGGTTGTGACGCCAATCGTGTTTCCGCTGGCAGCGGCTCTTGCCGCGAATCCGGTGCTTGTCATGGGTGCGATTATTTCCGGTGGTGCCTTCGGGAGCCACGCCTGCTTTTATGGGGATGCGACGATTCTGGCTTCGACCGGCGCCTGCATTGACAATATGGAACACACCATGTCGCAGCTTCCCTACGTGCTTCTGGCAAGCGGACTTTCGGTTGTCAGTTTCCTGATCTGCGGTTTTCTGCTGTAAGACGCAGCCCGGCCGTCTGTGGCAGCCGGGAAAACGAGAGGTTTTTCAAGCCGGACATTGCCGGACAGGCGCGAGATCCGGCGCGGGTATGGTTGGTAATAGAGCATGGAGGAATCACTGCGGAGGAGGAACGCTCATGGAACGATATATCATAAGGAGCAGACAGGTGTTTACCGGTCTGCGCGAATGTCCGCAGCCGGCGGCCATTGTGGTGGCAGACGGGATGATTGAGAGGGTGCTGCCGCGGGATTATGAAGGATTCCCGGACTGCGGGGGACTGCCTGTAAAGGATTATGGTGACGCACTGATTATCCCCTCTTTTCTGGATGCGCATACGCACATGTTCTCCGGCGCTGTGGATGCGAGCGATTATGTGTGCGACACGCTTGGAGAGTGTGGCAGCGAAGCCGCGTGCGCGGAGCGGATTGCGGCCTATGCCAAGGAGCATCCAAACCAGCGGCGCATTCGTGGGGCAGGGTGGTTTGTAGGCGCGTGGAACGACGCACCGCTGCCGGATAAGAGAAGTCTTGACGCGGTGATTTCCGACCGCCCGGTATATCTTTTGTGCGCGGATTCGCATAGCATGTGGCTTAACTCTAAGGCCATCGAGGAGGCGGGCTTTTCGGAAAGCTTTGCCGTGGAGAATGGCGAGGTCTGCCGGGACGCGGAGGGAAGACTTACAGGGCTGTTTATTGAACCGGCAGCCTATGCGCCAGCCATGGAAAAATATATGGAATTTTCGGCATCGGAAATGCTTGAGATTCACCGTCATTTCCAGCAGGAACTGGCCCGCTGCGGTATTTCTGCGGTCAGCGAAATGTTTGCGGACGACTATACGCGCGAGACAAAAGAACGATATCTGCAGTTGGTGAGACTGGACCGGGCAGAGGGGCTGCGGGCGCAGATCTTTCTCTATACGAAACTTTTTGACTACACGGACTTTACGCTGTTCTCGGCAATGCGGCGTGAGGTAAAATCGGCGCATGTGCATATTGCCGGTGTCAAAGGGTTTATCGACGGCGTGACGGAGACATATACAGGTCTCCTTTTGGAACCCTACACTGACCGTCCCGGAACATGCGGGGAAGGACTGCCGTTACACCCGCGGGAACGGATGCAGGAGGAGATTGCGGCAGCGAACGCGGCAGGCATACAGGTGAGGCTGCACTGCATCGGAGACGGCGCCGTGCGCATGGCGCTGGATATGTATGAGGAATCGGAAAGGCAAAACGGCAGAAGGGATCTGCGCAATACAATAGAGCATATCGAAAACATCCATCCCGATGACCTTGCGCGCTTTGCTGCTCTGGATGTGATCGCGTCGATGCAGCCTTACCACCTCACGCTTTCCAACGGGGCCAAGGTGTGGAGGCTTGGCGAAAAACGATGTCAGCTGGAATTTCCGATTCGGTCAATCTATGACTGCGGCGGTCGTATTGCGATCGGTACGGACTATCCTGTCGTGACGATCAATCCCTTCGCGACGATTTACGCCGCGGCGACTCGGTGCGATGATGCCGGTCTGCCGACCGGCTGCAACGCGGACACACAAAAACTACCACTGCCAGTTATCCTGAAGGCGTACACACAGGGGGCGGCGCGGGTGTACCACGCGGATGGGGTGATGGGTACGATAGAGGCGGGAAAGTTTGCCAATCTGCTTGTTTTGACGGATAATCTGTTTGAGATTCCGGCGGAACGGATACGGAACACAAAGGTAGCTGTCAACTACTTTGAAGGAAGAGAGGTATATCATGAGTAAAAGCAAATATGTCATTACAATCACAAGGCAGTTCGGAAGCCTTGGACGGCCTATTGCAAAGAGGATGAGCGAACTGCTTGGCATTGAGTTTTATGACAGGGATTTGGTGGATCAGGCGGCAAAAAAGCTGAATCTTCCGGAGTCCGTGGTGGACGAAGAGGAGGAGAGCGCAAAAATCAGCACGCCGTTTTATCTGCGCCGTATGCAGTTCCCCCTCGGAAAAAATACAAACAGCCGGCAGGATGAAATTTTTGAGGCGCAGCAGAATATTATTAAATTTCTGGCAGACAAGGAGACATGCATCATCGTCGGACGCTGTTCGGATTTCCTCTTGTCCGAGGAGGAGAATGCGCTGCACATTTTCATTTATGCGCCTTATGAAAAGCGGGTGGACAACTGTGTGACAGATCTCAAAATGGATGTGAAGGAGGCCCGCAAACTGATTGTGGATGTGGACGAGGCGCGGGATTCCTATCACATGCATTATGCGGGTTATTATCCCGACGACAAGAACCACAAGGACATCATGATTGACAGCAGTCTGCTCGGGGTAGAAGGGACGGCGGAATATCTCGTAGAACTGGTCAGAAGGAAATTTGATGGAGTGAAGGCATAAAATCATGTGGTATGCACGCGGCGGATTGTGGAGGAGATAAAGGGTGAATCAGATGAAAAAGGAGCAGATGGGGTTTCGTCCCGTGAGAAAAATGAAACAGGCGCTCGACGAGGAAACATGTGTTTCTCTGCTGGAGAAAAATGGGACGGGGACACTGGCGCTGATCGGCGACGGAGGATTTCCCTACGCCGTGCCGGTCAACTATATGTACCGCGGCGGATGTATCTACTTTCATGGAACAGAGAATGGGCATAAGGGTGATGCGATTGCGAAGGATGCCAGGGTATCCATGTGTGTGATTGCACGCGATATACTGCTGCCGGAGAAATATACAACAGATTTCTGCAGTGTAATCGTTTTTGGGGAGGCTGCTTCAATAGCGGACGCTGCCAAAAAGCGCCGGATCATCCGCGCGTTTGCGGAAAAGTTTTGCGGCGGCTGTTTGGATGGCGTGGAAGAGGAAATTGACCGCGAGTGGGAGATTCTGACAGTCTGGGAGTTGAAAATCCGGCATATGAGTGGAAAGCAGGGAGGAGAAGCATGAGAAAGGTGACGGTGGCGGCCACACAGATGGCATGTACATGGGATAGGGAAGAGACATTAAACAGGGCGGATGCGCTCGTGCGGAAGGCAGCGGCGCAGGGGGCGAATATTATTTTGATGCAGGAGTTGTTTGAGACGCCCTATTTCTGCCAGAAACACGAGTATCAACACATGGAACTGTCAACTTCGGCGGAAGAGAATCAGGCGGTACGGCGTTTCAGAACGACGGCGGCGCAGCTTGGCGTTGTGCTTCCGATCAGTTTTTTTGAGCGGGCCGGCAATGTGATGTACAACAGTGTTGCGGTCATTGACGCGGATGGCAGCGTGCTTGGCGTTTACCGCAAAACGCATATTCCGGACGGCACGCCTTACGCGGAGAAGTTTTACTTTTCTCCGGGGGATACAGGTTTTCGGGTTTGGGACACAAAGTACGCAAAAATCGGAGTCGGCATCTGCTGGGATCAGTGGTTCCCGGAGGCGGCGCGGTGCATGGCGCTTATGGGGGCGGAAATTTTGCTCTATCCGACAGCAATCGGTTCCGAACCGGATCTTGGAATTGACTCCAAAGTGCACTGGCAGCATGCGATGCAGGGACACGCCGCCGCCAATATCATGCCGCTGCTTGCGTCAAATCGTATCGGCACGGAGAGGCAGGGCGATTCGGAGATGACATTTTACGGCTCCTCGTTTATTGCGGATGAGACGGGAGAGATTGTGAAAGAGACTGACCGGGAGACAGAGTCGGTGATCGTTCACGCCTTTGATCTGGACGGGATAGATTTAAAGCGCAGGCAGTGGGGCGTTTATCGGGACCGCAGGCCGGAAATGTATGGGCGTCTGATGGAAAAATGAGAGAAGTGACCGCAAATATGGAAACGGTGCCGCCAGACCTTCAAAATTAAATTTAAAAACGTAGTGCTAAGCCTCCTGTCAGAAGTTGTGGTTTAGCACTTTTGTTTGTTAGTAGCCTTTTGGGATACAGATTTTGGAATACAGTTTTATGATAAACGATTGAAATAAAGCGGCAGTTATGCTACAATCTCGTTATCTATAGTATTGTTGGCAACGGTTATACATATTACATGTCAAAGGAGAAAAGAGGATGCGGAAAAGTATTAAGATTATGGCTGGAACCCGGGTTGCGGCAGCTTTGCTGGCGGTGATACTCTTCAGTATACTGACAACCCAAAATATTTATAAAATGGAGGATTCTTCAGAAGCCAATATCGCGGTGAACGCCCTTTTACAGAGGGCGCAGAAGGCGGAGGCGGCGCATTACAAGTGGTCTTCCAATTTGAGCAACGCGCTATATAACGGTTCGGAGTTTACGGGCAGCACGGATCCGACAGGCTGTGTGCTGGGACAGTGGCTTTACGGAGAGGCGGGAACGGAGGATCAGACGATTCTCGATCTGCGGAACCAGCTCGAGCCTCTGCACAAGCAGCTGCATGAGTCGGCTATCTATGTGCTGGAGCTGTATGCAGATGATCCCGCGCAGGCGCAGGCGTATTATCAGGAAACCATTATGAGCAATCTCAGTGTTCTGGTGGGGCTTCTGGAACAGGTCGTGGAGCGCGGTACGGAGCTTAACGAGATCAGTGAGGCGAATATGCAGAAGACGGCGTCGACCATGCACATTGTCACTGGCCTAGGGCTTTTGCTGACTTTATTCTTCCTCCTGAGTCTGGTGATTTATATTATCAAGCGCGTGGTGAAGCCGATTTTGCTTATCACGGAGAAAACCAGCCCGCTGCAGGAGGGCCGCATGAAGGTGGAGCTGAATTACAATGCCAATGATGAGATCGGTGATCTTTCCAGAACGCTGAAAGGATCCATTGACCGGATTAATCAATATATAGAAGACATCAACCGTATCATGAGCCAGCTTTCCAGCGGTAATTTTGACGTGAGCGCGTCGGTTCCGTTTATCGGTGATTTCCGCTCTATTTCTGAGTCTATAGACAGCTTTACGGTTTCTCTTTCTTCGGCCATGTCCAATATCAACAATGTGGAGCACAAGGTGTTCGGGCACGCGCAGAGTTTGTCCGGCAGTTCCCAGATGCTTGCGCAGGGCGCGACCGATCAGGCGGCGGCGGTGGAAGAGTTGACTGCCACGACGGAGGATTTGGCGAGAAGCGCAGAGAAAAATATACAGATGGCGACCGAGATGCGGGATAACGCGCGGATGACAGGCGATCAGGTGAATTTGAGCAGCCAGCAGATGGAGCAGCTTGTCAGTGCGATGACGGATATCAGCAATACGTCGCAGGAGATTGAAAACATCATTTCCACGATTGAGAATATTGCCTTCCAGACAAATATTTTGGCGCTGAACGCGGCGGTAGAAGCGAGCCGGGCAGGCGAAGCAGGCAAGGGTTTTGCGGTCGTGGCGAAAGAAGTCCGTGATCTGGCGGCGAAGTCCGATACGGCTGCGAAGGCGACAAAGGATCTGATAGAAAACTCCGTTCAGGTGATCGGGAGAGGCAGCAGGATTGTGGATGAAGTGTCCGAGTCATTAAAGAGGACGCTTACGCTTGTCACAGAGTCAAACGGCGCTGTGGAGGAGTTCGCCGATGCGGTGCAGATAGAGGCTACCGCGATTTCACAGGTGTCCGAGGCGCTCGGACAGATTTCCAACGTAGTGCAGACCAATACCGCCAACAGCGAGGAGTCTGCGGCAGTCAGCGCGGAGCTGTATGAGCAGGTGAACAAGCTGCAGACGCAGACGAGCAGATTCAGGCTGAAACGATGATATAAATGAAAACGATTCGGCACAGGCCGAAGCATTGTCTGCCAAAACCGTGAGCATATGATTCTGGCAGTGAATCATGATAAAGAAGCGGGAGAAAGAATCATGTCAGAAAAAACAATACCGTATAAGATATATCTGGAAGAGGAGGAGATGCCGAAGCAGTGGTACAATGTCCGTGCCGATATGAAAAATAAGCCTGCGCCGTTGTTAAATCCCGGCACCTTGAAACCCATAACGTTCGAGGAGCTGAGTCAGGTGTTTTGTGACGAGCTGGCGAGGCAGGAATTAAACGATACGGACGCTTATATCGACATTCCGCAGGAAATTCTGGATTTCTATAAGATGTACCGTCCGTCGCCGCTGGTGCGGGCGTACTGTCTGGAAAAGAAGCTGGATACGCCGGCTAAGATTTATTATAAGTTTGAGGGAAACAATACGAGCGGCAGCCATAAGCTCAACTCTGCCATTGCGCAGGCATATTACGCGAAACAGCAGGGGCTCAAGGGCGTTACCACGGAGACGGGAGCCGGTCAGTGGGGCACGGCGCTGTCTATGGCATGCTCTTATTTTGATCTGGACTGTCATGTCTATATGGTGAAGGTTTCCTATGAACAGAAACCGTTTCGCCGTGAGGTGATGCGCACCTACGGCGCGCAGGTGACGCCGTCGCCTTCCGACACAACCAATGTGGGGCGGAAAATTCTGGAGGAGTTTCCGGGAACGGGAGGCAGTCTCGGCTGTGCCATCTCCGAGGCGGTAGAGGTGGCCGGAGAGAGGGAAGGTTACCGTTATGTGCTGGGAAGCGTGCTGTCCCAGGTGCTGCTGCACCAGTCGATTATCGGTGAGGAGACGAAGGCGGCGCTTAAGAAATACGATATCAAGCCGGATATGATTATCGGCTGTGCGGGCGGCGGCTCCAATCTGGGCGGTCTGATTTCTCCTTTTGTCGGTGAGAAGATCAGAGGGGAGGCGGACTATCGGATCATCGCGGTGGAGCCGGCATCCTGCCCGAGCTTAACCAGAGGAAAATATGTGTATGATTTTTGTGATACCGGAAAAGTATGTCCGCTTGCGAAGATGTATACGCTGGGCAGCGGCTTTATGCCCGCCCCGAACCATGCGGGGGGCTTGCGCTATCACGGCATGAGTTCCGTTGTGTCACAGCTTTATGACGACGGGTTGATTGAGGCAATCAGTGTGGAGCAGACGGCAGTCTTTAAGGCGGCGGAGGAGTTCGCGAGAGTGGAAGGCATCCTGCCCGCGCCGGAGAGCGCCCACGCCATCAAGGCAGCAGTGGACGAGGCGGTGAAGTGCAAGGAGACGGGCGAGGAGAAGACGATTGTCTTTGGATTGACCGGCACGGGATATTTTGACATGGTGGCTTACGGGAAGTTTCACGACGGAGAGATGTCGGATTACATTCCTACGGATGAAGATTTGGCAAAAGGATTTGCGGGTCTGCCGACGGTTTAAAACCGGAAATGCAGACATGGATATACAAAATCTAAGAAGGAGAAGATCGCAGGGTCTTCTCCTTCTTTTGCGCGCATAAGCAGAGCCGGAAGGATTGCAGAATATGCGCTATGCTTGCATGAGGGCATATTCTGGAAGCCTTATGACGAGCAACGCGAACGAAGGATGCGCAGCATCCTGAGTCTGCTTATGCGCACTTTGACATTGTCATATGAAAATGTGACAGATGTCATAAGAGTTTCATTACAAAGGACAGGTGTCGGCAGGAAAGAAAACACTTATAATCTTCTTATCAAATAACTCAAGGGAGGAAATTGAGATGAAGAAAAAACTGGTAAGCGCTGTTTTATGTACCGCAATGTTGACAACGATCCTTGCAGGCTGCGGCGGTGGCGGCGAGGCGGCTCCTGCGGCGACAGAGCCTGCGGCAGAAGCTCCTACGGCAGAGGAAGCGCCTGCGGCAGAGGAGGAAGCGCCTGCGGCAGAGGCGGAGGCTCCTTCGGCTGAGGCGGAAGCGCCCGCGGCATCCGAGGGCGGCAGAATCATCGGTTACACCTGTATGGACGGCACCAATCCTTTCTTCGTGGCATTGGAGGGCGCGATCAGGGAAGTGGTAGAGGCTCACGGTGATACATTGGTTTCCATGGATCCTGCTAACGATTCCAACACTCAGATCGATCAGATCGAGGATATGATCTCCAGAGGTGTCGACCTGATGTTTGTCAATCCGGTAGACGCGGACGGTATCATCCCTGCGCTCGATATGCTGAAGGATGCGGACATCCCGATGTTCGGTTTCGATACGCAGGTGGGCGACATGAGCTATCTGGTTTCTTATGCAGGTTCCGATAACTACAACGCAGGTTATGTGTGTGGTAAGGATTTGGCTGAGAAATGTCCGGAGGGCGGCGATATTCTCGTTCTGGATTCCCCGACCATGCAGTCCGTAACAGACAGAACAGACGGTTTCTTAAAAGCGATCGAAGAGTCCGGCGTGACCTTCAACGTAGTGGGACAGCAGGATGCGCAGGGTAATCAGCAGGTGGCTAACGAGAAGGCAACGGATCTGCTGACGGCAAATCCTGATGTAGTAGCGATTTTTGGCGGTAATGATCCCACGGCTCTCGGTGCATATGCAGCGGCGGATGCGGCGGGTGTAGCGCCCAAGATTTACGGTGTAGACGGTTCTCCGGATATCAAGGCTCTGTTAAAGGATACCATGATTGAAGGTACTGGCGCGCAGTCCCCTATCACCATCGGCAAGACGATTGCTGAGACGGCTTACAAGTGGTTGGATGGCGAGACTGTAGAAGAGTTTATTCCGATCGAGACTTTCCTGATCACAGCAGATAATGTTGACGAGTTCGGAACAGACGCATGGCAGTAAGCAGGTCATTTTTGCGAATTGGCAGGGAACTGAAAGAGTGTCAGTCAGCATTGGCGGGCACTCTTTATCATCCTATACGAAATTGCGACAGTGTTAAACCAAATCGTCGCTGCCTGGCGGCGATTTTTCATACGAGGAGGTGATAGAAGTTGGGTGAGCAATATTTACTTGAAATGAAAGGAATCAGCAAATCTTTTCCGGGCGTAAAGGCGTTAAGTAATGTAAATCTGCAGCTTCGGGCAGGAGAGGTACACGCCCTTCTGGGGGAGAATGGCGCCGGTAAGTCTACCCTGATTAAAGTTCTCGGCGGTATCTATCACGCTGAGGAAGGGGAAATATGGATAGAAGGACAGCAGGTGAATATTGACGGCGTGGTGTCATCCAGAAACGCCGGGGTATCCATTGTGCATCAGGAGCTGGTGCTTGTTCCCTATATGACGGTGGCCGAGAATATTTTTCTCGGGAGAGAGGCAGGCGGTAAGTTCAATATCAAGCGCAGACAGATGACGGAGGAAGCACAGAAGCTTCTGGACACTTACGAGATGCACATTGATGCGGACACATTGGTGGAGAAGCTTACCATTGCGCAGCAGCAGATGGTGGAGATTGTGAAAGCAATTTCCTTTAATTCGAAGATACTGGTTATGGATGAGCCTACTTCTTCGATTTCGGATAAAGAGGTCGGATTTTTGTTTGATACCATGCGCACACTGACGAAGAAGGGTGTGGGAATCATCTATATTTCTCATAAAATGAGCGAGCTGGAGGAGATCTGCGATCGTGTCACGGTTATGCGTGACGGGCAGAGCGTCGGTACGAGAGTCGTGAAGGAGACGAACAAGGATGATCTGATTGCTCTGATGGTAGGGCGTGAGCTGACCAACTATTATACGCGAGATTTCCAGAAACCCGGCGAGGTCATACTGAAAGGGGAACATATCGCGGACGGAAAGATGGTGAAGGACGCCAGCTTCGAGCTGCATAAGGGCGAGATCGTCGGCTTTGCGGGTCTGGTGGGAGCCGGGCGGAGCGAGACTATGAAGGCTGTATTTGGCTTGACGCCTGATATGAAGGGTGAGGTCTATGTGGAGGGGCAGCAGGTACATATCAAGTCCCCGATAGAGGCTTGAAGTATGGCATTGCGCTGGTTCCGGAGAGCCGGAAGGAGGAAGGACTCTATCTCGTGCAGGATGTGCAGTTTAATTCCACGATAGAGGTGCTGGGACAGTTTATTAAAAACTTCCGCGTGAATTATAAAAAGGAAGAGGAAATTACCCAGAAATATATTGATATGATGAATACGAAGACGCCGAGTCAGCAACAGGTTATCGGCAATCTGTCCGGCGGAAACCAGCAGAAGGTAATGATCGGGCGGTGGCTTGCCACGGATCCGAAGATTTTGATTCTGGATGAGCCGACAAGAGGCGTGGATGTGGGCGCAAAGGCAGAGATCTACGCGATCATGAACGAGCTGGTGAAGAAGGGGATGTCCATCATCATGATATCCTCGGAAATGCCTGAGATCATCAATATGAGTGACCGCGTATATGTGATGAATGACGGTCGTGTGACAGGATGCCTCGACCATGAGGACGTAACACAGGAAAAAATCATGCAGTTAGCGGCAAAATAAGTGAGGAGGAGGTATCAACATGGCTAGATTTAAAAACGGAGTTGTCAAATACTTTAAGGACAATATCGGTATTATCATTGCACTGTTGGCAATGTGTGTGTTTCTGATTATTTTTCCGACTACGAGGTCTACCTTTTTGACCCAGAAGAATATTTTCAATATTCTGCGGCAGAACGCGTCTAACCTGTTTCTTGCAACAGGCATGACGATGGTTATTATTCTGGGCGGCAATGATCCGTCGGCGCTGGGCGCCCTAGCCACGCTGCAGCAGCGCCACAGGGAGGATGGGGTACTGATTTATGGCATTGACGGTTCTCCCGACTTTAAGGCGATGTTAAAGCTGGGTTATGTGACGGGAACAAGCGCACAGAGCCCGGAAACCATCGGCAGGGTGGCAGCGGAGATTGCCTACAAGTATTTAAGCGGGGAGGAAGTGCCGGATTATCTTGGCATTGAGCCATATATGATTACCGGGGAGAATCTGGATCAGTATGAGGTGAACGGCTGGCAGTAGAGGAAAGCTATGAACATAAAGAAGGAATATTACACGGATATGTTTCAATGGGCAATGCTTGTATTAAACGGCATTGCGGTAGCATTTTTATGCACATTCATCTATGTGACGACGAACCGTATCAGGGCGAATTATGATGCAAGAGATTTTCTGGGCGGTGTGATGACGATACCGGACAATCCCAGAACCAATCTTTGGCTCTGTCTGGCTTTATTCGGACTGCTTATCGTCAATTTTGTATTCCGGCATTTCCTGCAGATGCGAAACGGCAAGGGGAGCGCAATTTCTCTCGTGGCGGAGCTTTTGATCTGTGTGGTGATCATCTATCGGCTGGATTTTAATTACAACGGGCTTCTGCTCCTTGTGTTCGCCAATGTGATCGCCTATGTCAAGGACAGTAAGGCGAAGATGGCGTTTCTGCTTCTCGCCATTGTCGGTTATCTGCTGGCGGATTATGAGCTTTTGTCTATTTACATGCCGCTCTATAATATGTCGGACTATGTGGGTTACTACACGTTTACGAGCCAGCAGTGGCTGTTTTGTATCTGGAACACGATGATTTCCCTGAATATTATTTTGTTTGTGGGCTACTGTTTTTCGGTAATCAACCTGCAGAGAGGTACGATTGAGGAGGTAAACGTGCTCTACCACGAGCTGCAGAATGCCAACGAGTAGCTTTCGGAATACGCTGATATGGCGGAAAAGATGGCACAGACCAATGAGAGAAACCGACTTGCAAGGGAAATTCACGATACGCTTGGGCACAGTCTGACAGGGATTATCGCCGGGCTGGATGCCTGTCTTGCGCTTGTGGACGTGGCGCCGCAGGAGGTGAAGAAGCAGCTTAAGCTGTTGGCGGATGTGAGCCGGGACGGTATGAAGGATGTGCGCCGCTCCGTCAGTGAACTCAGACCTGATGAGATGGAACGTCTCTCCCTGAACGCTTCCATCCGTAAGATGGTGACGGACATGGGAAGGGTGTCCGATACCCAAATCTACTTTGACGGGAGTGGGGAGAGGCTGGAGTTCGGCGAGGATGAGGAGAACATCATCTACCGTGTCGTTCAGGAGAGTATCACCAACGCGGTCCGCCACGGACATGCGGGGCAGATCTGGGTTACGATGAAACGGATAGACGGGGAGGTGCTGCTTGAGGTGAAGGACGACGGCATCGGCTGTAAGGAATTGAAGAGTGGATTCGGAACGAGACATATGAAGGAGAGAATAGAAATGCTGGGCGGAACGATTACCTTTGACGGGCAGAAGGGTTTTAAGGTGACCGCGCATATACCGATTCGCTGGGGGGAGAGCTATGATTAAAGTGTTGGTGGCGGACGATCAGGAATTGATCCGTCAGAGTCTGCAGATTGTATTGAACAGCAAGGAAGGCATAGAGGTCTGCGACGTGGCGACGGATGGCAGGGAAGTCATTCAGTGCGTGCGCAGACAGAAGCCCGACGTGATACTGATGGATATCCGTATGCCTAAGATGGACGGCGTACAGTGCACGAAGATCATTAAGGAAAATTATCCGCAGATTAAAATTATTATCCTGACTACCTTTGACGATGACGAGTATGTTTACAACGCATTGAAGTACGGCGCAAGCGGATATCTGTTGAAGGGCGTTTCCATGGACGAGCTGGAAAGCGCCGTGAGAACCGTGTATAGCGGGCGCGCCATGATCAATCCCGATATCGCGGCGAAGGTACTGACCCTGTTTTCCAAGATGGCGCGTGCCGATTACACGATTCAGGTTGGGAAAAAGGGAGTGGAGGAGTTGACGAAGACCGAGTGGAAGATCATTGAGCAGGTGGGAACGGGCGCGGCAAATAAGGAGATTGCGGAAACCTTGAAGCTGTCTGACGGCACTGTACGCAACTATTTAAGCACAATCTTAAATAAGCTGGATCTGCGTGACCGCACCCAGCTTGCGATCTGGGCGGTACAGACCAATATTGCCCCCTATGTGAAGGATGAAGAAGATTGAAAAGTAAGTCTGATGACCTTATTTTCAATCAGCAATTTGATCCATAACCTCAAATATGCCTTGAGCGCAGTCGAGAATTTGAAATTCTCGACGCGTGTCATCGCAGTAAACTGCTCTGACATGGAGGAAGTCATGAAATTACGGCATCATAAAAATAGCATAGGTATTGCAGCGATTGCCGCAGTACTGCTCCTTGCGGGCGGGCTGTATTATGCCAAAACGCGCCCTGTGGTGCTGGAATTTGGGATGTTTACCGGAAGCAACTGGAATGTGGCGAACGCCAACAGCTTTGTGATCATAGATAAGGCGATTGTCCGTTTCGAGGAGGAGCATCCGGGCGTGACGGTGCACTATTACAGCGGTGTGCCCAGAGAAGAATATTCGGAGTGGCTCTCCAGAAAAATTCTGGCGGGGGAGGAACCTGACGTCTTTATGGTGCTGGGAAGTGATTTTGACCAGTTTTCATCCATTGGCATTATGAAGAATCTGGACGAGCTGATCGAACAGGACGCGGCCTTCGACGCGGAGAAGTATTTTCAGAGCGCCCTGAGCACGGGCAAGTACGGGAATGCCCAGTATGCCCTGCCCTACGAGACGGTGCCTACGTTAATGTTTGTGAACCAGACGCTTTTGACGAAAGAGGGCATTGCGATTCCGGACACGGACTGGAATTGGGAGGAGATGTACGATATCTGTCGTCAGGTGACGAAAGATCTGGATGGGGACGGTATCTTGGATCAGTTTGGGATATGCAATTACGACTGGCTGGATGCGGTCTATTCCAACGGCGGAGAAATCTTTCAGGGTAACGGAAAAACATGTTATCTGGCAGAGGACAGTGTGATCGAGTCGGTAAAGTACATCCGCCAGTTAAATGAAATGTATCAGGGACAGAAGGTGTCGCAGGACGATTTCAGCAGCGGCAACGTGGCGTTTATGCCGCTTACTTTTGCGGAATACCGAACCTATAAGACGTATCCCTACAAGATCAAAAGATACGACAATTTCAAATGGGACTGTACCACCATGCCCGCGGGCAAGGCGGGCGGCAATGTGTCCCAGGTTGACACCCTGCTTATGGGAATCGGCGCCAACACCCGCAAGGAAGAGCTGGCGTGGGAATTTTTAAAACTGCTCACTTACGACGAGGAGATCCAGACCCAGATCTTTTCCCACTCACAGGGCGCGTCGGTGCTGCGTGCGGTGACACAGTCCGAGGAGATGGAGGAGATCGTGCAGGCGGAGATGGAGGAGGGGGAAACGGTTATCAGCGGAAAGCTTCTGGGACAGGTAATCGAGGAGGGCTACACCGCGCCCCAGTTTAAAAAATACGAGCAGGCCCTTGCGCTTTCGGACAGTGAGATCGGGGAGATCCTGCAAAACGACAAGACCATAGACAGCAATATGAAAATTCTGCAGAGGACAATTAACAGTTATTTGCAGCAGTAGGGTTTGCGCGTTGGATTAAGATGTGGTACACTGTACCCAATGAACAGTGCGATTCCATCAGGGTCGGGCGGCACTGCAAAGTAAAGTAAGGGGATTGGGAGAATCATATGAAAGCGTGCAAAAGAAAAATTGTTAAAACATGGAAGGGTTTTGCGGCATTTCTGCTATTGACCATATCGGTCATGCTGTGCGGGAAGAGCGTACAGGCGGCGGGACGTCCTGTCTCCATCAGTTCCTGCCAGATTGCGGGGGGAAATGTCAACTGTACACTGACGGCGTCCAGTGTTCCGGCAGGCGATGACGGCAAATACTATATTTATGCGGATGAGGTTTTTCAGGACGGTCCCGTGGGAACGGTGGTGGCAAGTGTGGATGCGGGCGCATCTGTGACGGCCTCCTTTCCTTTGAACTATAACACGCCGGATTCCAACTTAAGCCGGAAGTTTCTGGTGGCGGTGAAGCGGGACGGACAGATGGTGCAGGTCAGCGACGAGCACTATATCACGAACCCCGAAGCTGTCGCGGCATTTACCTCGGGGCGTATGACCCGTGGCATTAAGGGGATTCTGCCGGAGATTTCCGCGATCAACAGCGGGGAGCTTAAGGAGCTCGGTGTGCAGCAGGTGGTTTACAATATCTATCTGGACGAAATCTGCGCGGCGCCCGGCGATGCGGGGACGCTTCCCTTTGCCTACAACGGACAGACTTACTATTTCAGCCACGGCAGAATCGACCACTACGATCAGATGGTCAAGGGTTTTAACAACCAGGGAATGCAGGTGACCATGGTGCTGCTAAACAGGGGCGGCACTGCGGGGTCTCAGGATCTGGTGCACCCGCAGGCAGCGGGAGCAGAGTGCCCCAGCTATGCCCTGAATGTGGCGGAGGAAGGCGGCGTGAATCACCTGAAAGCGGTTTGCGCATTTTTGGGGCAGCGGTACTCGGGAAAGACCGGAAACGGTCAGATCGACAACTGGATTCTCGGCAATGAGGTCAACGCCAGAACTTCATGGTGGTATATGAATTCAAGTAATCTTGACGTGAATGTGAGCGCCTATGTGAAGGCTTTCCGGATTTTCTATAACGAATTAAAAGGGATGAACGCAAATGTCTGGGTTTACAATTCCATCGACCAGGAGTGGGGGCGCAAGTCGAATCCCGGAAGTTTTCTGGCGAAGGATTATCTGGATCAGTTCAACTACTATATAAACAGAGAGGGAAATATTGACTGGGGACTTTCCTATCATCCCTACAATTCGCCGCTCTATGACCCTTATGCGTGGAACGGGCCGGCGGTATGGGTGAAGCAGAGCGTTTCCACCCCTTATATCACCATGCAGAATATTGATGTGCTCATTGATTATATGCGGCAGAGCAAATTTTTAAATCCCGCCGGGCAGGTGCGCAGCATTTCGCTGGCGGAGATCGGCTACACTTCCTATTTTGGGAATGAGAATCAGGAGGCGTCGGTGGCTTACGGTTATCTGAAAGCGGCTTCCCTGCCGGATGTGGATGCGTTCATGCTCTTCCGGTTTAAGGACGACGCGCACGAGATGGAGAGCAAGCTGAATCTGGGGCTCACGAATCTGGACGGCAGCCACAAGCCCGCCTACGACATTTACAAGCAGCTTGGCACAGGCAGCGAGGGCGCTGCCAAGGCGCGCGCCTCGGAGATCATCGGTATGGACATCGACCAGATGATCCGGGATAACGTCGTCTGGACGCGCGGCGGCGACGGGGTCGTGCAGTGATGTGGATGCCGGGGAAGCGGCAATAGAAGAATAAATAGAAAGCCGGGTAAAGTCCAATTGTGGAAATTACCCGGCTTTTTCAGATATCCAGCTCTGGCGGGACGTCGAGTTCGTGGGGAACCGGCGTCCCGTTTTTCTTCCTCTGGCGTATGCATTCTGTCAGCGGATAGAGAAACAGCAACAGGAGCAGCATAATAGTGATATCAAATGTCAGTATCAATTTCGTGAAAAAGGATGGACAAAGATTCCGTTAAAGAGAATGAGGGATTTTGTGTTATACTGTATTTGTCTATATGATTGCCGCGAGGTGCAGACAAGCTTTGCGGAAGAAGGAAGAGAGAGGGCAGTGTGCTGTCCGGGCATGGAGGTTAGCGTGAAACAGAAGGTTTTGTTAATTGTGCCGCATCAGGACGACGAGCTGTTTGTGGGCGGCGGGCTTTTGCGATCGCTTGCAAAGGGCGGCGAGTATGAGTCTTATGTGGTCTACACGACCAACGGTGATTTTTTTCCCCATGAGGCAGAGGTGCGTCTGGGGGAAGCCGTGCGTGTGCTGACGGCGTTTGCCGGAATGGAAGAGAGCCATATTTTCTTTCTCGGGTACGGGGACGGCTGGAAGGATGGCGGACATATTTATCACCAGGAGGGGGATGAGCCTCTTGTCTCGATGGCGGGAAAAACGGAAACCTATGCGCCGGAAGGACACAGTGATTACCGCTATATGAGGTCCGGCAGGCACAGCGCATATCGGCGGGCGGACTTTAAGCGGGATTTGAAGGATGTGCTTGCGGAAGTGCGGGCGGATCTTGTGCTTGTGGTGGATTTTGACAAACATGCCGATCACAGGGCGGCGTCTCTGCTTGTGGAGGAATGTCTGGGAGAACTTTTCCGGGAGGATGCCTCTTACCGCCCTCTGGTATTAAAGCGTTTCGCCTATGACGGTGTGTGGAAGGGCAGGGCGGACTTTTTTGAGCTGCCGAGGCGGGCAACCGAGCTCGCGGAGCTTTCGCAGACGCCTTATACGGCGGAGGAGGAACTGCGCTTTGCCATGCCGGAGGACTGCGCTTCGCCATATCTATCGCGGAATCCGTTTTATCGGGCGCTTCGGCGGCATCGAACACAGGAAGCGTGGCAGAAGGCGGATGAGATCATCAATATCGACGAAGTGTTTTTTCGGAGAAGTGCGGACAATCTTCTGTACACCGCGTCGCTTACCGCATCTTCCGGAAATCCGGAATATCTGCGGGATTTTAAATTATTTGACTGCGGGGATGTGACGGAGAGGGAGCTCGTGCTGAAAGAATGCGGCTGGAAGCCGGAAGAGGGGGACGCGGAGAGAACCGTGCGGATCCGTTTTGAGAAGCCGCGAACCGTCGGGCGCATTGCCGCATACGCGAGAGGAAGCGGCGGAGTGGACAGGCTGGAAACCGTTTTTTCGTTTGATACGGGTGCGGAACCTGTGCGTATGGAAATCAGACCGGACGGAAAGCGGAATTTCTGTACGTTTGCGCCGCGGGAAGGGGTTCGGGAAATGGCGCTCCGGATCACGGCTTGGGAAGGCGTTGTCTGGGGGATCACGGAATTGGAAATTCTGCCGCCGGAGGAGAAGGAATTGCCGGAGGCACTGGAAAGGCTGCTTTTTCATGGAGATACGTTGAGGGTGACCGGATTGGTCAAACTGAGAATAAAAATGGAGAAAGCCGTTTTAGCCCTCAAGAGAAAGATTTCCCGCTGGCTGCCGAACAGATATACGCTGCGGCGGCATTACCCGGAGATCGCAAGGCGGGAGCGGGTATCGGTTCGGTACAGGGTTTTGTATATTGCGGAGCGGCTGCGGGCAAGGTGAGGAAGTGTGACACGCATGTTGTGAAACAGCAAACTTCCATATGCGGGCCTGCGTATAAAAACCGGCAGCCGTTATGAAATCGGCTGCCGGTTTGCGGAGAATGCGGCGCATTCTTTTAATCGAGTGCTCGGCACTTGATTTATTACAGTTTCTTTCCTGTTAAAAGCTCATACCCCTGCAGATACTTGTCAATGGTCTTCTGAACGATCTCTTCGGGAAGTGTCCAGTCGTGCCCCTCGTTTGCTTTCAGCCAGTCCCTGGCAAACTGCTTGTCGAAGGAGGGCTGGCTGTGTCCCGGTTCGTAGCCTTCCGCCGGCCAGAAACGGGAACTGTCGGGGGTCAGCATCTCGTCGCCGAGCACAATATTGCCTTCCTCGTCCAGCCCGAACTCGAATTTCGTATCCGCTATGATGATGCCGCGGGTCAGGGCGTACTCCGCACACTTCTTATAGAGGGCGATGGTATAGTCACGGAGCTTTGCGGCGTATTCCTCACCCTTGCCGGGGAAACGCTTCTCCAGATAATCCACGCTCTGCTCGTAGGAAATATTCTCGTCGTGGTCGCCGATCTCCGCCTTGGTGGAGGGGGTGTAAATAGGTTCGGGCAGCTTGTCTGATTCCTTCAGCCTCTCGGGCAGCGTGATGCCGCAGACCGTGCCGTCCTTCTGGTAGCTCGCCCAGCCGCTTCCTGTGATGTAGCCCCGGACGATGCACTCGATGGGCAGCATGTTGAGTTTCCGGCAGAGCATACTGTTGCCATCAAACTGTTCCTGCCTGAAAAACTCGGGCATGTCGTTGACATCCACGGAAATCATGTGGTTGGGCAGGATATCGCCGGTCATGTCGAACCAGAATTTTGACATCTGGGTCAGAACCGTGCCTTTTTTGGTCACCTGATTCTTTAAGATTACATCGAAACAGCTGATGCGGTCGGTCGCGACCATAATCAGGCTGTCGCCGTTGTCGTAGATTTCACGTACTTTTCCTTCTTTGATGGGTTTCATGGCGTTCCTTTCTTTTTCTTTGTTCTGTATGAGCACTGCTTTTCTCCGCAGTGCACGCTCGAAAAACCTTCGGTTTTCCTCGCTCGCGGGCTTCGCCCTATGCATCCATTCGGATAACCATTTCGGTGAGCAAGCTCCCCTCTCTGTTTATCCTCTGTATGCGCACTGCTCATTGCTTTCGCGAACATTATACCAAGAATGTCATTGAGTTGACAACAAAAACTTCATTGGAAACACCATGCGGACATCTTCGCGGAAAATTTTTGGAGACTTTCTGAAAGATTTGGTGTAAAATGGTAACATTAATGATTAGGAGACCGTTTTCGGGGCGGATGCCCTCTAACAGATGGAAAACGGCGGGAAGGAGACAGTTATGGATTTAAAGGGATCAAAAACAGAAAAAAATCTGCTGGCGGCATTTGCGGGGGAATCACAGGCGTACACGAAGTATACTTACTATGCGTCCAAGGCAAAGAAGGACGGGTATGTACAGATGGCAAATATTTTTGCCGAGACGGCGGCAAACGAGAAAGAGCACGCCAAAATCTGGTTTAAGTATCTGCACGGCGGTCAGGTTCCGGAGACGCGAGAGAATCTGCGGGACGCGGCGGAGGGCGAGAACTACGAGTGGACGGACATGTACGCGGGATTTGCCAAGGACGCGAGAGAGGAAGGCTTTGAGGAGCTGGCAATGCTCTTTGAGGGCGTGGCAAAGATCGAGAAGGAGCATGAGGAGAGATACCGCAAGCTGATACAGAACATTGAGGATGGCGTTGTTTTCTCCAAGGACGGCGACTGTGTCTGGCAGTGCTTAAACTGCGGTCATGTCGTGATCGGCAAGAAGGCGCCGGAGCTCTGCCCCGTGTGCAAACATCCCCAGTCCTATTTTCAGGTGAAGCCGGAGAACTACTAAAATGCGGGAAGAACTTCTAAAACGCAGCAGCGGAGGCTGTTTCGCCAAGAAGTTCTATGTCTCTTATAGTGAAATGTAAGATCAGGACAGTCTGCCGGGCTGTCCTTTTTTTGATACATAACACATGTTTTTAAAAACTTTATTGTCAAAAAAAAACCAATGTGGTATGATACCACCGTATTGTATCTCAGGTGAGAATAATAACAGGAGGATTGTACCATGAAAAATGAAAAGACTTACGAACTTGTGCTTACGGCACTGTTCACCGCCATAATCGTGATTATGGCATTCACACCGCTGGGGTATATCCCGCTTGTAGTCATCAATGCGACGATCATTCACATCCCGGTGATCCTTGGAGCGCTATTTCTCGGACCGAAGAAAGGTGCATTTTTAGGATTCGTATTTGGACTCACCAGTTTAATCAACAACACAGTAAAAGCAGTTACGGCTTCGGCGTTTGTTTTTTCGCCGGTTCTGGCCTATCGGGTTGCGGGGGTGTCGGGCATTTTTAAGAGCCTGTACATCTGTTTTGTGCCGCGTATTTTAGTCGGCGTGGTTCCCTACTTTGTATGGCTCCTGATCCGCAGGATTGTGAAGGGCGATAACAAGGCTGGGAAAATTGTCGTGGATTTAATAGCATCTGCTATATTATTTTTCTCCGTCAGGGCGTTCCTGATGCGGCTGCTCCCGGAGGCGCTGAGCGCAGTTGTCTGCACGGCGATCGGTCTGATGGCGGGCGCAGCGCTCATGGCAGCGCTGACCGCGGGCGGCATGAAGAAGGCGTCCGCAAATATTGCGCTCTCCTACGCGGGACTTGCAGGCGCGTTTACCAATACGCTCTTTGTGATGAGCGGCATATTCATTCTGTATAAGGACGCCTACGCGAATGCTATGGGCGTGGCGGGCGATGCGGTACTGGACATCATCATGGGCGTGGTGGCATTCAACGGCGTGGTGGAGGCGGTGGTTGCTGCGATCCTTGTCACCGGTGTGGGTCTGGCTCTGACCAGAGTGAAGCCCCTGTACGCAAATAAGGGGCGCGAGGCGGAGGACGCCGCGCTGCTGGAGGCAAAGAAAGCCTGACGGAAGTATGTGCGGCCGGAACAAAGTCCGTGCAGAGCGTTGGATAAATAAATAACACATGAAATAAAATAATAGGGGAGCAAATGTTCGACGAAGGCGGACAGAGAGCGCGAAAGCGCGGGTTTGCGAATACAATACACAAAAAGAGGGGAAACGGCATGATTTTAGCAGTAGACATCGGCAACACAAACATTGTCATCGGTTGTATGGACGGGGAGAAGGTTTGCTTTGTGGAGCGCGTCTCCACCAACCAGGCGAACACGGAACTGGAGTATGTAGTAGAATTTCGGGCGTTATTTGATCTCTACCGCATCGGTGTGGAGGACATCACAGGGAGCATCATCTCTTCCGTCGTGCCTCCCCTCAACAATATCGTGAAGTCGGCTTTGGAGAAGCTGTTTCACAACGCGCCGCTGCTTGTGGGGCCGGGGCTTAAGACGGGCTTGAACATTCTGATGGACAACCCGGCGCAGCTCGGGTCGGATCTGGTGGTCAACGCGGTGGCGGGACTGCACTATTACGGCGCGCCGATCATTATGATCGACATGGGCACGGCTACAACCATCAGCGTGGTGGACGGGAAGAAGAACTATATTGGCGGCATGATTCTGCCGGGCGTGAAGGTATCTCTGGATTCTCTCGTCAACCGCACCTCACAGCTTCCGCGCATCAGTCTGGAACCGCCGAAGAAAGTGATCGGCAGAAACACCATCGACTGTATGAAGAGCGGTATCGTGATGGGACAGGCGGCGTGTCTGGACGGCATGATCGAGCGGATTTACGACGAGCTGGGCTACGAGGCGCCGGTGGTTGCCACGGGCGGTCTCGCGGGGAGTATCGTGCCCCACTGCAAGAGAAAAATTGTCTGTGACAACGAGCTTACCCTGAAAGGGCTGGGGCTGATTTATCGCAGGAATGTGGAACAATAACCGATGCCGTTAAAATACGCTGACGGCAATGTGACAGATGGGCGGAATAAGGAGATATCGCATGTTATTAAAAGGGAAACACATCGTGCTCGGTGTAACCGGCAGCATCGCGGCCTACAAGATCGCGTCCCTCGCCAGTATGCTTGTGAAGAAGCAGGCGGATGTGACGGTAATTATGACGAAAAATGCAACCAATTTCATCAATCCCATCACCTTTGAGTCGCTGACGGGAAACCGGTGTCTGGTTGACACGTTTGACCGGAATTTTGAGTTTCAGGTGGAGCATGTATCGCTGGCAAAGCAGACCGATGTCTTCCTCGTGGCGCCGGCTTCCGCAAACGTGATTGCCAAGGCGGCGCACGGGATTGCGGACGATATGCTGACCACCACGCTTCTGGCATGCCGGTGCCCGAAGATTTTCGCGCCGGCGATGAATACCAGAATGTATGAAAATCCCATTGTGCAGGATAATATAAGTACGCTTAAGGATTACGGCATGGAAGTGGTTACTCCGGCAAGCGGTTATCTGGCGTGCGGAGATACCGGGGAGGGCAAAATGCCCGAACCGGAAGTTTTGTATGAGGCGGTTCTTCGGGCGCTTACGCCCAAAGACCTTGCCGGGAGAAAGGTGCTGGTCACCGCCGGACCGACGCAGGAAAAGCTCGACCCGGTGCGGTATATCAGCAACCATTCCACAGGAAAGATGGGGTATGCCGTCGCGGCTGCGGCTGTGCGGCGCGGCGCGGATGTGACGCTTGTGTCGGGAAAAGTGGAACTTACTCCGCCCATGGGCGTACAGGTGGTGCCGGTTGTCTCGGCGGCAGACATGGCGCAGGCGGTCAAGGATGCGGCTTCGGAACAGGATATCATAATTAAGGCTGCGGCTGTGGCGGATTACCGCCCCCGGGTGACGGCGGATGAAAAGCTTAAGAAGAAGGATGAGGAGTTGTCTGTGGAGCTGGAGCGCACGGAGGATATTTTGACGTGGCTCGGCGCGCATCGTCGGGCGGGGCAGATTTTATGCGGCTTCTCCATGGAGACAGAGCATCTGCTGGAAAATTCCCGTGCAAAGCTGGAAAAGAAAAAGATAGATATGATTGTGGCAAACAATCTGAAACAGGAAGGTGCAGGATTCGGCACGGATACCAATGTGGTAACCCTGATTACGAAGGAAAAGACGGAGGAGTTTCCCATGCTCTCCAAGGAGGAAGTGGCGGAACGGCTGCTCGACAGGCTGCTTGTGCTGTAAACATCGTGATGGCGCGAGGCGGTTGATAAGACGGCATATGTCTGTAACGGATGCGGTGAGTGCCGCTGAGGAGAGGGAAGAGGCGGTATGTTGCGTGATTTGACGGAGGGAGAGCGCTATGAGAATCGGAACGGGGTATGATGTGCACAGATTGACAGAAGGGCGAAAGTGTATCATCGGCGGGGTGGAAATTCCTTACGAAAAGGGGCTGCTCGGTCACTCTGACGCGGATGTGCTGCTGCACGCCATTATGGACGCGCTTTTAGGGGCGGCTGCGCTGGGGGATATCGGAAAGCACTTCCCGGACAGCGATCCCGCCTACAAGGGGATTTCCTCCATAAAGCTTCTGGAACATGTGGCGAAGCTTCTTACGGATAATCTGTTTTTGGTGGAAAACATCGACGCCACGATCATCGCGCAGGCGCCGAAGATGCGTCCCCATATTGACCGGATGCGGGAGAACATTGCAGACGCGCTCGGCATAGAGATATCTCAGGTGAATGTGAAGGCGACCACTGAGGAGGGGCTGGGCTTTACCGGAAGGGGCGAGGGTATTTCCGCCCAGGCGGTGTGTCTGCTCACCAGCCCGCGGGAGCTGTACAGCGTGGACATGGCGAAGGACTGCGGCGCGTGCGGGGGCTGCCCTCACAGAACGGGAACAGCATAAAATATTTCAATTTAAATTTAAGGAGAATGCAAAGCATTCTCTGAATCGAGCGTGCCGACGCTCGACTTTATTTTACAGGAAATTGCAACAGTGTATATCATTTAAGGAGAATGCAAAGCATTCTCTGAATCGAGCGTGCCGACGCTCGACTTTATTTTACAGGAAATTGCAACAGTGTATATCATTTAAGGAGAATGCAAAGCATTCTCTGAATCGAGCGTGCCGACGCTCGATTTTTTTATGGCTTTTCTGAGCTTCGTCTTGATTCTCTGGAGCGCGTTATCCGTGGACTTGTCGTCCCGTCCCAGCACCTTCGCGATCTGCTGATAGCGCATCCCCGTCAGGTACAGGTCGAGCACCTGTTTTTCAAAACTGCTCAGTTCGCGTTCTATGAGCATTTCCAGTCTGTCTACATTTTCTTTATCTATGACGAGTTCCTCGGGATTTAAGCCGGAGCCGGAGGCAAGCACGTTGACAAGAGGCTCCTCTTCGCCGTCCCGCCCCTCGGAGACATTCCCATAAAGAGAGATATAATTGTTTAAGGGGATATGTTTCTGCCGCCTGGAAGCCTGTACCGCCGTGTACATCTGTCTGGAGACGCACAGATCGGCAAAGGTGAAGAAACTGGCATCCCTGCCGCTGTCGTAGTCCCTGATCGCTTTAAACAGCCCGATCATGCCTTCCTGAATCAGATCTTCGCTGTCCGCGCCGAGGATATACATGGATTTCGCCTTGCTCCTCACCAGATTTTTATATTTATTCATAATGTGGTCAGTGATTCCCGATTCGCCGTCGCGCAGGCGGATCAGGAGTTCCTCGTCGCTGTACTGCGTATAATCTTCGCGCATATTCTCCTCCATGTCAGAGCAGTTTACTGCGATTTTTTCAATCTCTCCCCGCCGGTTCCGGATACATTTTGCTTTGGCAATAAAAAATGGTAAGAAAAAACCCCGTTTTATACTTACGGGGTTCTGTAAGCTGCTGACGGGAATCGGACCCGTGACCTCCGCACTACCAATGCGACGCTCTACCGACTGAGCCACAGCAGCCTGACGAAAAAGATATTCTTTTTGTCACCGAGTTATAGTTTATCAAAAAGAAAAAAACTTGTCAATACTTGAGTGTGTCAATACTTAAAATGTCTGTGATTTCTCGTTCTTTTTGTCGTTTTTTACAAATGGATTACCGGTTTCTCAAAATGATTTAGCAATAATTGTTATGTTCAGAGCAAGAAGTGTAAAGAATAAACAAAGGCAACTGAATAAAATAGAGTTACGCTATCAAATCATACAAGATGGCAGATACGGAAACGTATAAAAGAAAAGGAGGATGAAAGATGAAAAAGTTTTTGGCATGTATGTTGTGCGGCTGTATGGCAGCATCTCTTCTGACAGGCTGCGGCGGCGGTGACAGCAGCAGCGCACCGGCGGCAGATTCGGGTGACAGCGGGGCGGCGGAAGCGCCGGAAGCGCCGGCAGCAGACACGGATGATTCCGGAAGCGAGGCGCCGGCAGCGGACGCAGGTACGTCCGGCGGCGGTTCCGATACGATCAATGTTTGGGCGTTCACAGACGAGGTTCCCGGCATGATTGAGAAGTATATCGAGGCGCATCCCGAGTTCGGTTACCAGATTAACACCACAATTATTGCGACAACAGATGGCGCTTACCAGCCCGCTCTTGACCAGGCGCTTGCCGCAGGCGGTGCGGAGGCTCCCGACATCTACTGCGCTGAGGCAGCTTTTGTACTGAAGTATACGCAGGGCGACGCAAGCGGCTACGCGATGCCTTACGCAGACATGGGTATCGATGTGGACGCTAAGTTAAAAGAGGCGGATATCGCGCAGTACACGGTTGATATCGGAACCAACCCCGACGGTCAGCTCGTAGGTCTCGGCTATCAGGCTACAGGCGGCGCATTCATTTACCGCCGTTCCATCGCGAAGGACGTATGGGGCACGGATGATCCGGCTGAAATTGAGAAGAAGATCGGTCCCGGCTGGGATCAGTTCTTCACGGCAGCGGAAGATCTGAAGGCAAAGGGCTACGGCATTGTTTCCGGCGACGGCGATATCTGGCACGCAGTTGAGAACAGCTCCGATCAGGGCTGGATCGTTGACGGCAAGCTGACGATTGACCCGAAGCGTGAGGAGTTCCTTGATCTCTCCAAGAAGTTAAAGGACAACGGCTATCACAACGATACACAGGATTGGCAGGACGCATGGTTTGCAGATATGAAGGGTGAAGGCGAGAAGGGCATCTTCGGCTTCTTCGGCCCCGCATGGCTCATCAACTACACCATGGCTCCTAACTGCGGCGGCGCAGCCGTAGGCGAAGGCACATACGGCGACTGGGCAGTCTGCACGCCTCCCATCGGTTTCTTCTGGGGCGGCACATGGATTCTTGCAAACAAGGACAGCCAGAAAGCGGAAGCTGTCGGCAAGATCATCGAGTGGATTACGCTGGACAGCTCGGAGGAAGGTCTGCAGTACAAGTGGGCGAACGGCACACTGAACGGTGAGGGCGGCACGAAGGACGCGGTTGCCAGCGGCACGGTTATGTCCAAGTCCGACGGTTCCGTTGATTTTCTTGGCGGACAGAACATGTTTGAAGCATTCGTTCCCGCAAACCAGTATGCAAAGGGCACCAACCTGACACAGTACGACGAGACGATCAACCAGTACTGGAGAGATCAGACCCGCGAGTACACGTCAGGCAACAAGTCCCGCGAGCAGGCGATCGCAGACTTCAAGCAGCAGGTAGCGGACAATCTGGATGTTATCGTAGAATAAATAATAAACACACAGAGTAATCGCTATAACTGTTTGACAGGGCGGACCCATCAGCGTCCGCCCTGTTTTCAACTAAGAAGTAATATAACACGATTGCGGGAAGGTGGGAGGTTGAATAAGTTCTCTGAAGAGCAATTTATTCAATCGGGAATTTGTGCAGAAGCATCACAAATTCCTACAATCGCAGAGCAGAATTTGCTATTCTGCTCGCGCTCCTCAGCATAAAAATGCTTCGGAATGGAGTAAAGGATGAAAAGTAAGAAACCGGGTTATGACCGATATGCGAAATACGGTTACATTTTCAGTATACCGTTTGTTATCGCATTTATATTGTTTTCCTTATATCCGACCGTGTATACGGCGGTGATCGGTTTTACCGATCTGAAAGGTCTGGGAAAGACGGATATTCATTTTCTGACCGACGATCTTTTCAGAAATTTTAAGACCGTATTGTCGAGTCCGTCTTTTCAGCTGGCGTTCCGGAATACGGTTGTGATATGGCTGGCGAATTTTATTCCACAGATGCTGCTCGCCCTTCTGCTGGCGGCGTGGTTTACAGATAAGAGGAGCAAGGTAAAGGGGCAGGGGGCGTTCAAGGTGCTGCTCTATATGCCGAACATCATTACGGCGGCGACCATCGCTATTTTGTTCAGCGGATTTTTTGGATATCCTATGGGACCGATCAATGATCTGCTCGTGCGGTTCGGATTCATCGATGCGCCTATCGAATTACTTAGAAGTAAAACGGTGGCGAGAGGCGTTGTGATCTTTATCCAGACATGGATGTGGTACGGCTCCACAATGATTACGCTGATCTCCGGTATTCTCGGAATCAGCCCGGAGATCTTTGAGTCGGCTGAGGTGGACGGCGCGAGCCGCGTGCAGACCTTCTTCTACATTACCATGCCGAATATCAAGACCATTCTCCTGTTTACACTTGTTACGAGTCTGATCGGCGGTCTGAACATGTTCGATATCCCGAGACTGTTCCAGGATGGTAAGCCGGACGATGCGACGCTGACAACCAGTCTGTTTATCTACAAGCAGGCATTCAGCGGAAGTTATATGTACAACAGGGCGGCCGCGGCAAGTATGGTCATGTTTATCATTATCGCGGTTCTGGCTTCGATCATGTTCTTTGTTATGAGGGATAGGGATGAAGCGCAGTTGAATAAGCAGATCAAGCAGCAGCAGAAGGCTTACATGAAAAAACTGAAAGCCGGAAAGGAGAACGCATAATGTTAAAAAACAAAGAAAATCGTGTAATGAAGATTGTGATATATGTCGTGTGCATCTTTCTGGCAATTTTGAGTGTTCTGCCTTTCTGGATCATGATTGTGAACGCGACCAGATCCACGACAGAGATTCAGCAGCATGCAATCTCACTTATTCCTTCGTCTTATATGATGAACAATATCAAGATTCTGCTTGGCAAGAGTTTTAATCCGGTAGTCGGTTTTGGGAACTCACTGATTATTTCCATAGGAGCTACCGCGCTGGCGATTTATTTCTCCTCTTTGACAGCTTACGCGCAGGTGGCTTACAACTGGAAACTCAGGAATGCGTTTTTCAGTTTTATTATGGTAGTGATGATGATTCCGGCGCAGGTGACGATGATCGGTTTTTATCAGATGGTTTATAAGATTCATATGACGAACAGACTGTCTATGCTGATTCTGCCGGCTATCGCGTCGCCGACCATGGTGTTCTTTATGAGACAGTACTTACAGCCGACGCTCTCCATGGAGATGGTGCAGGCGGCGAGAATCGACGGCGCGAAAGAGTTCATGATCTTTAACAGGATCGTGCTGCCGATTATGAAACCGGCAATTGCGACGCAGGCGATCTTCAGTTTCGTGGCGAGCTGGAACAACCTGTTTACACCGCTCGTTCTGCTGACGGATCAGAAAAAATATACCATGCCTATCATGGTAAGTCTCCTGAAGGGTGATATCTATAAGACCGAGTACGGCTCAGTCTATATGGGACTGACACTGACAGTGCTGCCGCTTATCATAGTATACCTGCTTTTGTCCAAGTATATCATAGCCGGCGTGGCGCTCGGCGGCGTAAAAGGTTAATAAAGATCATTCAGATTCAGACTTCTTCGTGGCGCAGTTTGTTGCGGTATTCCGTAGGGGAACAGTTTGTGTACTTGCTAAAGCATCGGTTGAAAGTAGTGAGGTTGTTAAAGCCGCTGCAAAAGGCAACATCCGTAATGGGACGGTTCCGATCTTCGGTAAGCAGCGACTGCGCCGCCTGAATCCGCTTGTAGCACAGATAGTTGTGAAACGTTGTGTTGGTGTGCTGCTTAAACAGACGGGTAAAATGGTATTTGGAAAAGCCGATATATTCCGCCGCCTGCTCCAGCGTCAGGTCATCCGCGTAGTGTGTGTCGATAAAGTCGAGCAGATTGGAGAACAAAGCATAGTTTTCCGACTGTCTGTCAGCAGTGTCTTCCATGCTTTTATCCGTACTCTGGAGGTAGTGGTTGGTACCTATGGTCGTAAAGAGCTCTAACAGCACGGAGTAGATCGACATTTCCCAGAAGACGTGATGGGAAAAATAGAGGTCCGCCGTCCGCATCAGGGAATCATAAACCTGCCGGTATATTTCCGGGCGAGAGGAGGCGGTGCACAGATAAGCCTCCATAAAAGCCGGCTCCAACGCCCTGTAATCCCGGAAACAGCGTAGCATGTCAATGTCAATAAGATAGATAAAACGTGCGCCGGAAGGCTGGCTGTGAAGCTCGTGCAGCATATATGGGGGAACAATCAGAATGTCTCCCGGCATCAGCGTATAGGCGCTGCTGTTTGTGGTGATCGTGTATTGATTTTCTGCGCAGACAATGATTTCCAGCGCATTGTGGTAGTGGGTTGCATAGCCTTCGTTCTGGGTATTATACCAGATACGCAGATGGGATTCGGGGATATAATCAACATACTCTCTCGAGCCGTGTAATGACCGCGCCTTGAAATTGAGGACGGGCTGTTCATAATTTAAGGGAGGGGGTAAAATCTTTTCATGCTTCACGCTATTCACTCCTGTTATTTATAAGATGGATATGGTACGATTATATCAAATCCCATAAGCTGTAGTACTTGGCGATGCCGGACGCAGGCCGCCGGACTTGTGTCTATTATACTCTATGGAGAAAAAAGTCGCAACAGGACGATTTTTTGAGGAGTTAAAGCCCGGAGAAACCGGGCGGAAAGGATGAAAAAATCATATGACGAGAGAAGAGGCAAGACGCAAAGCGAAGGAATTGGTGGGTCAGATGACCGTGGAGGAGAGGGCTTCCCAGCTTCGCTATGACGCGCCGGCGATTGAGAGACTTGGCATACCCGCCTATAACTGGTGGGGTGAGGCGCTGCACGGTGTGGCGAGAGCGGGTGTGGCGACCAGTTTTCCTCAGGCGATTGGCATGGCGGCGACATTTGATACGGAATTACTGCATAGCGCCGGGGATGTGGCATCAACAGAGGGAAGGGCGAAATACAATGCGTACGCGGCGGAAAACGACAGAGACATCTATAAAGGGCTGACGTTCTGGTCGCCCAATGTGAATATATTCAGGGATCCCAGATGGGGCAGGGGACAGGAGACATATGGCGAGGATCCTTACCTGACTTCCAGACTGGGCGTGGCTTATGTGGAAGGACTGCAGGGTGACGATAAAGATACGCTGAAATCGGCGGCGTGCGCCAAACATTTTGCGGTGCATTCGGGTCCCGAGGCGGTGCGTCATGAGTTCAACGCCGTTGCCACAAAGAAGGATATGACAGAGACCTATCTGCCCGCCTTTCAGGCTTGTGTGCAGGAGGCCGGGGTGGAGGCTGTGATGGGCGCATACAACCGGACGAACGGAGAACCGTGCTGCGGCAGCAAGACGCTGATGCAGGATATTCTGCGCGACGAATGGAAATTTGAGGGACATTTCGTGTCCGACTGCTGGGCGATCAAGGATTTCCACGAAAAACACATGGTGACGCACACCATGGAGGAGTCGGCGGCGCTTGCCTTAAAGTGCGGCTGCGACATCAATTGCGGCGTGACTTATCTCTATCTGCTGAAAGCCTTGGAACAGGGGCTGGTGACGGAGGAGGAGATCACGGAGGCGGCGGTGCGCGCCTTCACCACGCGGTATCTGCTCGGCTTGTTTGACGGCAGCAAATACGACGACATTCCCTACGAAAAAGTGGAGTGCGAGGCGCATCTGGAGGTGGCACAGCAGCTCACGAGAGAGTCGGTTGTGCTTCTGAAAAACGACGGCGTCCTGCCGTTCCATGCTTCGGCGGGGCAAACCATCGGCGTGATCGGCCCGAACGCCGACAGCAGGGAGGCTTTGGTCGGAAATTATCACGGGACTTCCTCCAGATATATAACAGTTTTAGAAGGGATACAGGATAAAGTCGGATGTAATGGCAGAGTTCTGTATTCGGAAGGCTCCCATTTATTTAAAGACCGCGTGGAGAATCTGGCGTGGGAAAATGACCGTATCGCAGAGGCGGTGATCGTCGCGAAGCACAGCGATGTGGTGGTGCTCTGCGTGGGACTGAACGAGACGCTGGAGGGGGAAGAGGGCGATACGGGCAACAGTTATGCGTCCGGCGATAAGGACGACCTGCTTCTGCCCGCGCCCCAGAGGAAGCTGATGGAGGCGGTGCTTGCCGTGGGCAAGCCTGTGGTTGTCTGCCTGATGGCGGGAAGCGCGATTGACCTCTCCGAAGCGCAGGATAAGGCGGCGGCGGTTCTGCAGCTCTGGTACCCCGGCGCGAGGGGAGGAAAGGCGGTGGCGGATATTCTGTTCGGGGACTGTTCCCCGTCGGGCAAGCTGCCTGTGACGTTCTACCGCACGCTGGAGGAGTTGCCTGCCTTTGAAGACTACACCATGAAGGGGAGAACCTACCGCTATATGGAGCAGGAGGCGCTCTATCCGTTTGGGTACGGGCTGACCTACGGCGATGTGCAGGTGGAAAAGGCGGAAATTGTTCGGACGGATGAGGGGACAGGCGATACGACCGTGCATGTGACGGTGAAAAACGCGGGAACTGCCGCGACGGGCGATGTGGTTCAGATTTATGTGAAAGACCTGAAGTCACCTTTTGCCGTGCCGAATCACAGCCTCTGTGCTTTTGCGAGAGTTTTCCTGAAAGCGGGAGAAGGCACGGAGATGGATATGACTGTTTCCGGCAATGCTTTTCTTGCGGTAAACGAGGAGGGCATGTTCGTCAAAGGCGGCGGCAGCTACGTGCTCTATGTGGGCACCGGGCAGCCTGACAAACGGACGGAGTCACTTTCCGGGAAGAAATGTGTGGAAGTGCCAGTTACATTTTCCTGAGGGGGATATATACATAAAAACAGAGTGTCCCGCACCGCGTGCAGATTTGCGTGGTGCGGGACTCTCTGTGTATTGGGGCTTATGCATAGGTTTCCTTGACAAAATGTCCTAAGTTGCATATTCTAATTATGGTAGATTTTACTTTATGATAATTTATAGTAGAAGGATTACTTTTCACGCCTGATAACCATAAAATCCGGCGTGACGTGTATAGAAATGCAGAAGGAGCGGTTCAATGGGCATTATCGGAAATATAAAGGAGGAAATCCGTATCATACGCGAGCGTGATCCGGCGATTCACTCCAATATGGAAGTTTTCCTCTATCCCAGCTTTAAGGTGATGTGCTATTACCGGCTGGCGCACAGGCTGTATCTGCGCCATCACTATTTCTGGGCGAGGTGGGTTTCCCAGAAGGGCGCGCGCAGGACGGGCATTGAGATCCATCCGGGCGCACAGATCGGCAAGGGCTTTTTTATTGACCATGGGCACGGCGTCATTATCGGGGAGACCACGGTGATCGGCGATAACGTGACGCTCTATCAGGGCGTGACCCTCGGCGGCACAGGCAAGGAGCAGGGGAAAAGACATCCCACGATCGGGAATAACGTCATGATCAGCACCGGCGCGAAGGTGCTTGGTTCCTTTAAAATCGGGGATAATAGTAAAATCGGGGCAGGGAGCGTGGTGCTCAACGAGGTGCCGCCGGGTTCCACAGTGGTGGGCGTGCCCGGGCGCGTGGTCAAGCGTGACAATATGGCTCTGCCGCAGGAAGAACTGGATCAGACCCATCTGCCAGACCCGGTGCGGGAGGATATTATGGGCCTGCAGCGTGCCAACGCCGAACTGACGAACCGGCTGCTTGATCTGGAGCGGGAGATGAAGAATATGCGGAGAGAAAAATAATTGCGAAACGCAGGGTAAGGTTGTGTTCATTATATAATAACGTTGAAGATGAGTTTCGTAATTCTGGTTTGAGAGGAGAGGAGATTATGAAAGTATACAATACATTGTCGGGGAAAAAGGAGGAGTTTGTGCCGATTGAGGAGGGGAAGGTCAGCATGTATGTGTGCGGACCTACGGTTTATAACCTGATTCATATCGGCAACGCGAGACCTATGATCGTGTTTGATACGGTGCGCCGCTATATGGAGCACAGGGGCTATGACGTCAATTATGTGTCAAACTTCACGGATGTGGACGACAAGATCATCAAGAAGGCAAACGAGGAGGGCACAGACCCTTCCGTGATTTCAGAGCGATATATCGCGGAGTGCAAGAAGGACATGGAGGCGCTGCATGTGAAGGCGGCAACGACGCATCCCAAGGCGACCTGCGAGATCGACGGCATGATCGAGATGATCCAGACGCTGATCGACAAGGGACACGCCTATGTGGCGGAGGACGGCACCGTTTACTTTAAGACGAGAAGCTTTCCGGGTTACGGCAAGCTCTCCCACAAGAATCTGGACGATCTGCGAAGCGGCGGTCGTTCCCTTCTGGTGTCCGGGGAGGAGCAGAAGCAGGATCCGCTGGACTTTGTACTCTGGAAACCGAAGAAGGAAGGCGAGCCTTTCTGGGAGTCCCCGTGGTGCGAGGGAAGACCGGGCTGGCATATCGAGTGCTCGGTGATGAGCAAGAAGTATCTGGGGGAGGAGATTGACATTCACGCGGGCGGCGAGGACCTGATTTTCCCCCACCACGAGAATGAGATCGCCCAGTCGGAGGCGGCGAACGGCAAACCTTTTGCCAAATATTGGATGCACAACGGTTTTCTTAATATTGACAATAAAAAAATGTCCAAGTCCCTCGGCAATTTCTTCACGGTGCGGGACATCAGCGAGAAGTATGACCTGCAGGTGCTGCGGTTTTTCATGCTCTCCGCCCATTACAGAAGCCCTTTAAATTTCAGCGCGGAGCTGATGGAGGCGGCGAAGAATGGTCTGGAACGGATTGTGACCTGCGTGTCCAACTTAAACTTCCTTCTGGAAAAGGCGCAGACGCAGGAGCCGAGTGCAGACGAGGAGAAAGCGCTTGTGCAGGCGAAGGAATTTGTGACAAAGTTTGACGAGGCGATGGACGACGATTTCAATACGGCGGACGCCATCTCTGCGATTTTTGAGCTGGTGAAATTCGCCAACACGTCCGTGGGAGAGGGCGCAAGCGCAGCTTTTATCCGCGCGCTGAAAGACGAGATCGTGGAGCTTATGGATATCTGCGGGCTTACGGCAGAGCGCCGGCAGGAGATATTAGACTCGGAGATCGAGTCGCTGATTCAGGAGAGACAGGACGCCAGAAAGGCGAAAAACTTTGCAAGAGCGGACGAGATCCGGGATCTTCTTGCACAAAAAGGCATTGTACTGGAAGATACGCGTGAGGGGGTTAAATGGAAGAGAGCATAACGATCCTCGAGGCAATCAAGCGGGACTTTGCCTGCGGGGAGATTGACATACGCACCTATTCGCCGCTGACGCTTGCGTATATTGGCGATGCGGTCTACGATCTGGTGATCCGCACCGTGGTGGTGGAGCGGGGCAATACCTCCGCCAACAAACTGCATCATAAGGCAGTCGCCTATGTGAACGCGCGGGTGCAGGCGCTGATGATCGAAGCGCTGATGGAGGAGCTGACCGAGGAAGAGCAGACGGTCTATAAGCGCGGGCGGAACGCCAAATCCTACACCACCGCGAAAAACGCCACGGTCATCGAGTACCGCAAGGCGACGGGGTTTGAGGCGTTGTGTGGGTACCTGTATCTGACCGGAAAGCAGGAGCGGCTGCTTGCGCTGGTAAAGAGGGCGGTGGAGCTGGCGGGGCTGAAACTCTGAGAGCTGCGCGGAGTCGTAAGGAAAAAACCATGGACTGGGAGGCGCTGTCCGGGTGGATAGAAGAAACAAAAATATACAATGGGTTTTATATCTTAGGGCGGTAGCGAAGGTTAGTTTACATAACTTGATTAGCGGGGCGCTTTGTAAAAAAGGAGAATCATTTTGGAGGAAAATACAGGAATCATAGAGGGAAGAAACGCCGTGATCGAGGCGTTCCGGGCGGGGCGTACCATAGACAGGCTTTATGTGCTGGACGGCTGCAAGGACGGATCGGTTATGACCATCAAACGGGAGGCGGCAAAGCAGGGAACGCCGATTAAGTATGTGACGAAGGAACGTCTTGACCAGATGTCCGAGACAGGCAGGCATCAGGGGGTGATCGCGGCGGCGGCGGCTTACGGATACGCGGAAGTTTCCGATATATTGCAGAAGGCGAAGGACAAGGGGGAGGCGCCCTTTGTTTTGCTTTTGGACGGAATCGAGGATCCCCACAATCTGGGCGCGATCATCCGCACGGCGAATCAGGCGGGCGCGCACGGTGTTATTATTCCGAAAAACCGGGCGGTGGGGCTGACTGCTACGGTGGCGAAGGCATCCGCGGGGGCACTGAATTACACGCCGGTGGCGAAAGTGACCAATCTGGGGCAGACCATTGAGGAACTGAAAAAGGACGGCCTCTGGTTTGTCTGCGCGGATATGGGCGGCACATCCATGTATGAATTAAATTTGAAAGGACCCATCGGGCTGGTGATCGGTGCGGAAGGAAACGGCGTGAGCCGCCTTGTCAGGGAAAAATGCGATATGACTGCGCAGATTCCCATGCGGGGGGATATCGATTCTCTGAACGCCTCTGTGGCGGCGGGGATTCTGGCTTATGAGATTGTCAGACAGAGATTGGGACAATGAAGAGAATAAACGAGATACTGGCGGTCGTGATCCTGTCGCTGTTGGCGGTGCTTGTGGCGGCAGTGGGAATGCGGCTTTATGATACATATGTTGTAAATGGAGAGATCGAAGCGGAATGGAAGCAGCAGGAGGAAGTGCTCTCGAGAAACAGGGAAGCCCATGACCGGGTGCAGGAGATGCGCCGTGAGATCGAGGCGCTTTCCAGGGACAGGGAAAAGCTGGGGCAGTTTTTGGAAGAGATTCGGATGGATTATGAGGAAGCGGTTCCCGTTGCTGCGATGATGGATTTCGACATGAGCGGCATGTCCGGGGGGCAGGAGATCGCGGAGGAGCGGCAGGGGGTGTCGGAAAACGCGGATGACGCATCGGACGCTATGATGAGCCCGTCGGAGAACGAGACGGGTTTGACGGATGACAAGCAGTCCTTGTCGGAGAACGGGACGGATGACTCAGGAACGAGCGCTGTTTCGGAGAATGGGGCAGGCAATTCCGGGGCTCATGTCGTTCTGGGCAAGGCGACTGATGTGTCAGACAATACGGCCAGCGTGTCGGAAAATATGATTTATGTGTCAGATAATACGACAAATATGTCAGATAGTACAACAAATATGTCAGATAATATGTCCATCGAGCCAAATCATGATACATTATCTGGGAATGTGCCGAGCATGTCGGGTAACGATACGGTTTCGGGTAATGGATTCAGTGGGTCAGATAATTCGACCATATCAGTCAATGGGTTGAGTCTGTCTGGCAACGATACCGTATCGGGCAATGTGCTCAGTATATCAGACAACGACGCTGTCTCTGAAAACTCGACGGTGTCCGGCAACATGCTTGCGCTTCTTCCAAAGATAGAAATGGCATACCCGGAGATCACCCTTGCCGAGCGCAGGCAGGTGCGAAGCTCTCTGGAGGAGACACTTCTGATGAACTGGGAGGATCAGGCGTCTCTGGAGGAACAGGGCGTGGATTTTTCCAAGAAGAAAATCGCCTGTCTCGGAGATAGTATCACGGCTGCGGCCAATCTGGAAGGGGAGGACGGGTATCTCTCCTATGCCTATCCCGCTGTGCTGAAAGAGGTGCTGGGGGCGGAGGAAGTATATAATCTGGGTATTGGCGGCTCGTCCATCGGGAGGTACTGGGCGGATGCCTTTGTGGAACGTTATACGCAGATTCCGAAAGATACGGATATCATTATCGTGATGGGCGGCACCAACGATGGTTTCTGTCTGTCGGAGAAGGAGTTCGGCAGCCTTACGGAGCGGAAGCCCTGGACTTTTTGTGGAGATCTGGACGAGCTGATGCGGGGACTCAAGGAGAACTATCCAGACGCGGATATCTTTTTTGTGACACCGCTGCCCAATATTTTGCAGGATTACCTGATGCGGGAGCGTACTTATCTGCTGCCACAGAAAAATCTGACGGATGTGATTTTGACGTTATCTGCGGCTTATGACTTTCAGGTGATAGATTTATATAATTCCAACATACTGGATTCCCACGATGCGAATATCGTGGCGGATTACATACCGGACGGCGTGCACGCCAACAAGGCGGGTTATCGGATTCTGGCGGAACATATCGCGGCAGAGCTGGTGAGACACTATGAAGAAAACGGGCGGTAACTTAGCAGGCAGTGGCTGTAAGTAGTGATTGGGAGCGGATTATGTGCTTCGGAAAGAAGTTTTTTGCAGGGTGGCTTTTGGTTGACGAATGGCGGCAGATGCGTTATTGTGTGTTATATAAGTAATGTACGACGGTTTAAATGATAAAACGAAATGCAGGCGGGAACGAAAAGGTTGTTGACAGGAGGAAAGCAGAATGGATTTTTTTGAAAAAGTTGGAGATACCATCACTTCAAAGGGAAAAGAAGTAACAGGAAAAGCGAAGGATCTTGCGGAGATCGCAAACTTAAAAAGCCAGATCAGCACCTGCGAGGACGTGATCAGAAAGAATTACATCGAGATCGGCAGACTATATTATGAGAGAGAAGGACTGGAACCGCGAGTGGAGTATGAGCAGTTCTGCCGCGCCATCAGCAACGCGAAGACAGGCATTGAGGACTTGGAGGAGAAGATTCGGAAGGTAAAGGGTATCTGATAGTTACAGGCATAGAAAAACAGGCTGTTTCCGCAAAAGGGGCAGCCTGTTTTTGCGCGCATAAGCAGAGTCAGAAGATGACACAAAAAGACCGCATTCATGCGAGACTGTTTGTGGCGGCTTATGACGAGCAACGCGAATGAGAGATGCGAAGCATCTCGAGTCTGCTTATGCAGAGCAATTTGTTATTGTGCGGGCGGCTGTTCCGGTTGGGGCGGCGCCGGTTGCTGCTGTGCAGCAGCTTCTGCCGCCGCGGCTGCGGCCTCGGCATTCCGCTGATTGATCTCGGCACGCTGTGCCTCAATCGTTGCTTCATAACCGGGTGTCGCGAAAAACACTTCGTCGTGCGGGCACATATTGCTTGTCGGTGCGGGTATGGGCACTTCACTGACGGTGCCGTCCTCATTCGTCACCTGAGTCGTGCCTGTGGAGGAACCGCTCTGCAGGGAGACATCCTCCACGGGTGTCAGTTCGACAACGCCTTCCACCTTGAAGGGGCAGAATTCCCGGGCCGGCAGCATACTGTACTGGCAGACCTGTCCCGCGTAATGCACATCACAGGTTTCTGCGGGAATGGTATTTTCCGCAAAATATTCTGTCCGCAGGGTCCCGTCGCAGAGTCCCGCAATGGGCAATTTTCCGGAGCGTGAGCAGACCGTGGCCGTCACGATGCCGGAAGGTACGCTAAAGGATTCGCTGGGCAGATCCTCGTGAATCTGTGACATGACTGCACGCCACAGCTTTTTCGCCAGATTTTTCTCGTCCCCCGTCAACTTCACATTATTATCAAAGCCGGCCCATGTGGTAGCGGTGTAGTAAGGGGTGTAGCCCGAAAACCACACATCGTTGTAATCGGAGGTCGTGCCCGTCTTTCCGGCGATCGCCATATTGCCGAAGTTGACGGAGCCGCCGGTGCCGCTCGTGACTACGTCAACCATGGCGTCTGTCAGGAGAAAGGCGGTTGTCTCTTTGATAACCTGCTTGGAATTGGGCAGGGTATTGTCCAATATAATATTTCCGTCGTGGTCTAAAACCTTTGTGTAAAGCTTCGGCTTGATGTAAGTGCCGCCGTTTGCGATGCAGGCGTAGGCAGCGTTCAATTCTTCGTTGGTGACGCCGTGCGTGAGACCGCCGAGAGCGGTGGTCTGCTGGATATCCGAGAAAATCTCACCGTTGATTTCCTCCCTCTCCACGATGGTGGTGAAGCCGAAATTTCTCAGATAATCGAAGCCGAGCTGGGGTGTGATTTGCGTCAGCGTTTTTACGGCCACAATATTCATGGAATCGCGTATGCCGTCCCGCAGGGAGGAAAGTCCCCGATAATTTTCGCCGTACCAGTTGGCGACCGGGCGGCCGTTGGCGTAATTAAAGGGCGCGTCGTTCATGACGGTGGCCAGCGTAAGTCCCGCGCTGTCTAAGGCGGGCGCATAAGTGGACACTACCTTGAAGGTGGAACCGGGCTGTCTGGTCGTATCGGTGGCGCGGTTTAAGGTGCGGCTGGCGGTTTTGGCGCCTCTGCCGCCTACCATTGCCACGATACAGCCCGTGCTCTGATCCTCCACCACGAGAGATACTTGGGGCTGAGGGGTCAGATTGATATTTTCACCGAATACCTCATCGCCGGCACGCATCACGTCGGCTTTGTAGGCTTCGATATCCTGATAAGCCTCCTCCTGCGATGTGTAGATCAGATTGTAGCTGGAAGAGCGGTTTTCCTTCCAATAGCTGCGGAACATTTCCGTGCTGACATTTTCCCTGTCCCCGTTTGCGCGGTCAATGGTCAGCTCATAATTCAGATACCACTTGGTATTTGCGGGGAAGTTGCTCTCGTCCGCAAAAGCGTTGTCGCAGATGGCCTGAATTTTGGGATCCTGGGTGGAATATATTTTCAGACCGCCGCTGTAGAGCAGGGTATAAGCCTGCGTTTCGTTGTAACCGGCAGCGATCAGATCTTCCATGACGTCGTCCGTCAGCGCATCCACAAAATATGTACTGACGGCGTTGTCCTCATTTTTGGCGTCTGCTACCTGAATGCGGGAATACACGTCGTCCGCCAGCGCTTCCGCACGTTGTTCTTCGGTGATATAGCCCTGATCCAACA
>VSNH01000059.1 GCA_009774215.1 Lachnospiraceae bacterium | reverse complement strand
GCATTACCAAGGGTGTTTAAGAATTTTGAAGTGATATGTGAGGCTTGTAAACTGCTAACAGAAAAATATAATGATAATTTTCAGGTTATATTAACAATTGATCCTTCTATGGGGAGATATAGTAAAAGCATATGGAAAAAATACAAAGATATTTCTCAGATTCTGTGGGTTGGTTTATTGGAAAGGGAAGATTTATTCAGATTATATAATAATGTTGACTGCCTGATATTTCCGTCCAAGCTTGAGACATATGGTATGCCTATTGAGGAATTTAAGAGGACAAATAAATCGATGCTGGTAAGTCGGCTTCCCTATGCATATGAAACAGTGGGTGATTACGAAAAAGTCAGGTATTTTTTGCCTGATGATGCCGAGATGTTAGCAAGATATATGCATGAAGAGATTGCAGGAACCGCTGTATATCAAAACACCCCAAAAACGGATGAACATGAGGTGCTATCAGGCTGGGAAGAATTATTTAGTCAAATTTTGGCGAAATAAAACGAATAGTTTATGGAGTACAAAGTCATTCTAAAAAGGTTGGAGAAAAGTGGGAGTTCGAATTATATATATATTGGGAAATGCTTTACAGCGCGGCGGTACGGAAGCATTTGTTATGAATTATCTGCGGCATATGGATTTAAACAAAGTAGAAATAGATTTTGCAGTACAGGGGTATGATAAAGGCGTTTATGACGACGAGGTTTGCGGCTATGGCTGTAACATATATCATCTTCCCTATAAAAATAAGAATTTCCTGCAGTATCGGAAGCAACTCAGGGCTCTCTTTCTTAATGGGAATTATGAGGTTGTACATGCGCATATGGATTCAGCAAACGGGCTTGTGCTCAAATGGGCGAAGGAGTGTGGTATTCCGCACAGGATTTCTCACAGCCACAACACAAAGGTAATGACTCATAATATCTTTAAGCTAGTTATAAATAAATATTTTCGTGTTTTAAATAATAGTAATGCCAATTATTTTTTTGCCTGCTCGGAAGATGCGGGAAAATGGCTTTATGGAGAAAAAATGATGGCTGAGGGGAAAATAAACATTATCAAAAATGCCATTGATGTTAAGCGGTATGTTTATAGTCCGAAGATTCGTGAAGAACTAAGACGACAGTATGGAATAAAGTCAAAATATATAATTGGTATGGTCGGACGACTGCACTTTCAAAAAAATCCTTTGTTCATGCTGGATGTAATAAATGAATTGCGAAAAGAAAATGAAGACTATCTTTTAGTTTTGGTTGGTGAAGGAGATTTGAAGGATGATATTGAAAAAAGGATAGGTGAACTACATTGTAAAAATAATGTCTGGGTGGTGGGGGCACGCGATAATATCGATGAATGGCTGAACATTTTTGATATTTTTTGTATGCCGTCGCTTTTTGAGGGATTGGGAATTGCAGGAATAGAAGCGCAGGCGAACGGTTTGGTGTGCCTGTTTTCAGAATACATTCCAAGAAGTACCGGACTTCTTCCAACAACGGTTTATTTGCCGATTGATGGTAGTAAGTCTGTCTGGGTAGATTATATACGAAGCCATATTGAGGACGGAAGAATGGCAGATTCAGATGAAGCATTAAAAGCGCAGGGGTATGCGATAGAAGAGGAAAGTAAGAAATTACAGACGTTTTATGAAAGTCTGCAGAGGTAGAAATGATATATTACATAATATGGTTATCAATGATATTAATAGCAGTATATGTTTGCATGGCGCCAAACAGAAATAAGCGTGTGGATATTGTGGCGTGTCGCATATTTGGCTTTGTATTGTTTGTTTTGGCTGCATTTAGATATAGGGTTGGCTATGATTATCTGGCTTACCAACGGTATTACGAGCTGTCTCGGCGATTTTCGAGAGATTTTATGGAAATGGCATCAAGAATACATTTTGAATGGGGTTATTTATTTTTGATGTGGATTGCGCCGAGTTTTGGACTCCTCATTATCTTATGCAGTGCTGCGGCTGTTATACCAAAAATTATATACATCGAAAAAGAAACCGATGTAAGAATAGTATGTATGCTCATGTATTTTATGAGTATATTTTTGCCATTTGACATGGGAATCATACGACAGGGTATATCGATAGCTATTTTGCTGTTTTCTATCAAATATGCTATCAATAAGGAGATAGTGAAGTTTGGACTACTAATCTTGCTGGCAAGTTTATTCCATGTTACTGCCTTGGTTTTTATACCTATGTATTTTATTGCGAATCATGAATATGCAAAAAAGCAGTATTATATTGTGGCAGCGGTATCCCTGGTATTGTTTGTTTGTATTAGGGCGGATGTTCTTATCAGTGTGGCAAGGCTGATACCAATTGAGCTTTTGCAGACAAAGGTGATATATTATGCCACTGTTTACGATCCGGGAATGTCAGAGCGTATTACTTATATAACCATGATTAAGAGAATATTGGTTTTGATACTGTTTGTCGAAATATTGAGCAGACAAAATAAAGATGAAAAATCCGTGTTTTATTTAAATGCTTATACGCTTTCGGTTTTCGTATTGGGAATGTGTGGAAATATTACTGCGATCTTTGCGGGAAGAGGTTTGCAATCCTTGTATTTTATGCAGACGTTTTTGTTTGCCAGAACAATATATAATACTAAAAAGATTTCTTACAGATTTATTTTGCTTATGGTAATTCTGCTGGTGTCTTATCCTAATTTTAGAATTTTGTTAGAAGAAGGCAGTGTGTATTTACCCTATACCATGAATATGGAATTTTGGACATCAAATTAAAGAAAGGCAGCAGAAGGGAAAGGGGATTACGAGAGAAAGGTGGATTTTAAGACATAAATGTTGATAGCTATATAGGGAGTCCGGTTATCAGATACATAAAAGCGATAAGAGGAATATAGTGATGAATGAAGTGCAGCAAAAGATTTTAGAAATATTTATAGAAATCGATAAAATATGCGCTAAACATACTTTGCGATATTATGCTATAGGAGGCACCTGTCTGGGAGCGGTGCGGCATCAGGGATTTATTCCGTGGGATGACGATCTGGATATTGCAATGCCCGACAAAGATTTTGAGCTCTTTATGGATATTGCCCCAAAAGAATTGCCGGACAATCTTAAGCTTATTAATAGCAAAACTCTATGTGAACGAGGTCTTTTTTTCGCAAAGGTTCATGATATTAACACAACGTTTATAGAGCGCTATAGAAATGGAATTGCAAGTAATTACTCTGGTATATATATAGATATAATGCCTTTAAGCGGAGTGCCCTGTAATAAAATAAGAAGAAAGATATTTTGCAGTTTGATAGAGATATTAATACGGCTAAATGAAAAAAAGTTCGGTTCATTCGATATTGGAAGAACAAAAGGCGGAAAACTTTTGTGGATTGTAACAAAACCCGTGAACCTTGTAGTAGGTCGCAATTTTTATATGAATTTATGGAAAAGACTTACTTCTAAATGTAAATTTGATGACTCTCAATATACCGCATATATCTGGTCGGTTAGATTGAAGTCGCTGAATCTGGTATTTAAAAAAGCATGGTTTGACGATTATGTCGTGTTACCATTTGAAACTACCAGTATGCGATGCCCCTGTAATTGGAAAGCATATTTAACCTGTCAGTTTGGCGATTACATGAAGCTGCCGCCTGTAAAAGAACAGGAATCTCATTGTGGTGAAAATGGGATTGTGGATGTAAAGCGTCCCTATACATATTATAAACAGCTTGATAAGAGAATGAGGAGAAAAGAGATATGACTATCGGTTACACCACAGGCGTTTATGACCTTTTCCACATAGGCCATTTAAACCTTCTTAAAAACGCAAAAGGGATGTGCGATAAACTGATTGTCGGTGTCACGGTGGACGAGCTGGTCAGCTATAAAGGGAAGAAAGCGATGATACCGTTTGAGGATCGCATTGAGATTGTGCGGAGCTGCAAGTATGTAGACGCTGCTGTGCCTCAGTATGATATGGACAAGCTGGCCGCCTGTAAAAAGCTCGGTGCAGATTTTTTGTTTGTTGGGGATGACTGGTATGAGACTGAAAAATGGAAGGAGTACGAAAAAGAGTTTCAGGAAGCCGGGATTCAGATCGTATATTTTCCGTATACACAGGGGACTTCGTCAACGCAGATTAGGAAGGCCCTAAAGGCGGTCAGGGATCAGGATTTGATGGATGTTAAATAAGATATCCAGATACAACGACGCAGACCGGCAAACGTTTTGAAGGGATCTATCAATTATTTAGGACAGAGAGGATATTACAATGGTAGTAGATAAAAAATATTGCATGAGCTCGTTTTTGATGTTTCGGACGATTGCAGATGACACGAAATGTTTTAAGGAAGGGATGACTCCTCAAATTTTTAGGGGGAGGGGTACAAACGACAGGAAGGCAATTCATAACAGCGGGCAGTTGGAAGAGTATTTGAAAACACGGGTGGAGCAGGCGGTTGCAGACAGAAAGATGGCTTTGGCTTTAAGCGGAGGAATTGACTCGGCAATCCTTGCGAAGTTCATGCCGAAAGGCTCTATTGCATATACATTTAAATGTGTTGTGCCGGGTGTTGACGTAGTGGATGAAACGTCTGCGGCGGCGAGATACGCTAAGGAATGTGGCTTGGATCATAGAATTGTTGAGGTATATTGGGAAGACTTTGAAAAGTATGCGCCGATATTGATGGCGCATAAGGGAATGCCAATTCATTCTATCGAGGTTCAAATATACAGGGCGGCTTTGCAGGCGAAGGCGGACGGCATAGACGGTTTGATCTTTGGGGAATCGGCAGATTCGCTTTATGGTGGGTTAGATGGTTTGTTTTCAAAAGAGTGGCTGGTGGGAGACTTTGTTGACAGATATTCTTATGTTAAACCTTATCAGGCTTTAAAAGATTCGGAGATGGTTTGTAAGCCCTATTATGATTATATTGCAGATGGTTATATAGATGTACACAAATTTTTAAGCAAATTCTTCTTTAAAGAATCAGTTGGTTCTTATATCAACGCATTAGATGCGGCGGGTATTTCAAGAGTTTTACCGTATGTAGAAACTTATTTAGCAGAGCCGCTTGATTATGAACGTATACGCAGAGGTGAAAATAAATATCTGATTCGTGAGATATTTCAGAGGCTTTATCCGGAATTTACGATACCGAAGAAGACACCCATGCCCCGTCCGATGAACGAGTGGTTTCAGGATTGGGAAGGGCCGATACGGCAGGAGTTTTGGCCGCACTGTACAGACCATATGACAGGCGACCAGAAATGGCTGGTGTGGTGTCTTGAAAAATTTTTAAACATGTTGGATGAAGCTTAGGGGCATCCTTCGGGCTAAATGGGAAAAGATGATGAAAAGTATGGATGGGGAAAACAATTTCCAGGAAAGCAAGAAGTCTTTTGGTTCCGTATTTTTCATTTAGACTTGGTTACTGGCTGCTGTGGCTTCTTGTGAACATAAGAGAGGATGAGAATCTTTTCGCTCCCCTCTGGGCATTGCTGTTTCGCGGCACGGACGGACTGGTATAAGAATCTGCATTGTGTTTTTTGCCTACATTGTTTATAGCCTATAGTTTGTTTGCTGTTTTTGCATTGCCTTATTCATTTGCAGGAAGTTAAAAGGACTGGCAGCAATTTTGCGGTATATAGGAGAAAATTTGATTGTCTTTGTCTGCACCAATCATATGGTAATTCGCATAAGCCGTAAACTGTTAGAAATTGTGCGGAAAGGTAACTTTGCTGGTAAATATGTTGTGGAAGAAACGCTGGTATTTTTCATATCCGTGAATTTTATGATCTGCCTTTCCGAAGTATTTGCGCGAACAAAAATGAAAATTTTTATCGGGAAACCGGCAGACAGCGGCAGGAAGCCTTGACGTGGGTGATTGGAATGGATACAGATTTTGTGGGCAGTGTCGTAAGCGTGGGATGGGGAAAACGAAGTGAATGCCATTACAAAAATAATTGAAAAATATAGAAATTTTCCGATCCAGTTAAAAGCTTCTTTCTGGTTTTTGATTTGCTCCTTCTTGCAAAAGGGCATTTCATTAATTACGACCCCGGTATTTACCAGATTGTTATCAACAGCGGAATATGGGCAGTATAATGTTTTCAATTCATGGTTGGGAATTGTCGCAATATTTGTGTCCCTGAATCTGTCATATGGAGTATATACGCAGGGACTTGTCAAATTTGAGGAGGAGGAAAAGCTTTTTTCCTCCTCGCTTCAGGGATTATCTGCGACGCTTGTAGCAGGGTGGACAGTGATTTATTTTATATTCCGAAAATTTTGGAATGACTTGTTTTCTCTTTCTACCGTACAAATGCTTGCCATGCTGGTCATGATATGGACGACTGCCGTATTTGGATTCTGGGCGGCGGCGCAGAGAGTGCACTTTCATTATAAAATGCTGGTGACAGTCACCCTTGCCGTATCTATTGCAAAGCCAGTAGTGGGTGTTTTCTTTGTTATTCATGCAGCGGATAAGGTGACAGCGCGTATTTTAGGGCTTGTCTTAGTGGAATTGATAGGTTATTCGGCGTTTTTTTGGATACAAATACTGCGCGGAAAAAAATTTTTTTGTTATAAATTTTGGAAACATGCACTCCTATTCAATATACCTCTTATACCGCATTACCTTTCGCAGACCGTGTTAAACAGTGCGGATCGGATTATGATTGAGCGCATGTGCGGCGCAGACGAGGCTGGAATATACAGCCTCGCGTATTCGATTTCCCTGATTATGACGCTCTTTAATACAGCGTTGATGCAGACGATCAGTCCGTGGATGTATAAGAAAATAAAAACAAAACAAATCGGAACCATTGCACCGATAGCATATCTTACACTTTGCGCAATAGCGATTGTCAATGTTCTTCTGATTGCTTTTGCTCCGGAGGCGGTAGCGATTTTTGCACCTGCGTCTTATTACGATGCGATATGGATTGTGCCGCCGGTTGCAATGAGCGTCTATTTTATGTACAGCTATGATTTGTTTGCCAAATTTGCATTTTATTATGAAAAAACAAAGTTTATTACAGCGGGTAGTGTGATCGGCGCAATTTCAAATATTCTCCTGAATTTTATATTTATAAGTCAGTTTGGATATTGTGCGGCCGGGTATACGACTTTAGCATGTTATATAGTTTATAGTGTCGGACACTATATTTTTATGAATAAAGTGTGCGATGCATTTTGCGATGGGGCAAGACCCTATAGCATGAAAGTGTACTTGCTGATTACATTGTCCTTTATGCTGATCGGATTTATATTATTGTTTACATACAGTTATAATTTGCTGCGTTATGGGATCAGCGTTGTACTAACCGGTGTGATTTTTCTGAAAAGAAAGAGGCTGGTTGGTATGCTTAACCGGATAATAGAAGTAAAAAATATACCTTGACAATTTCATACTTACATTGGAATTGTTGTGGAAGATTTTATGAAATAAACGGTAAAATATTTATGCTTATTCAAAATTGATATTGACATCCTGCGGCAGACACGTTACTGTTATGAGGGAACGGATGCTTACTGAGAAAGAAACACAGACGGCCTTAAACCAAGCTGTGGATTACTGCATAGAGAACGATATATTAAAAGAATTTTTGTTAAAGAACCGTGCGGAGGTGTTGGGGATGCTGCTGGAAGAGTTTAATGCAGAGAAATATGAGAGAACGTTACGCAGTGAAGGACGGGAGGAAGGAAGAGAAGAAGGACGGGAAGAAGGACGGGAAGAAGGAGAAGAAAAGGTAAACAGGCTCGGCATCCTTTTGACAGAGGCGGGGCGGGGAAACGACTTCTTAAGATCCCTGTCGGATCGGAAACTTCAGAAAAGACTGTTTGTTGAATTTGGCCTGGAGGATGAAAAGTAAAGGAGAACAAACCAAAGCATAGTCCCAAAATCTGATGTAAGGTATGGAATTGCCGTAAATACATCAGATTTTTGCATTTAGTTATGGAGTGTTTTAAATGAATCAAGGCATTCTTTTATCCGGCAGTACTTATAAGACGGCATTGAACGAAATGACACAGGTAAAAACCCTCGTAATCATGCAGCTGGAATCTGCACTGGCGTACCTTCCCCGTGGCTGTATATATGCAGCCGGGTTCACGTGCGCCGTACTTTTCATAGGTGCCATATGGAAATTTGGCCTGCACAGAAAAGCTGGCAAATATTTCTGGCAGCGTCTTTTGGTCGGATTTTTCTTCCTTGTCTATATATACTGTGTCCTGCAGCTGACGATTTTTTCCAGAGAGCCCGGAAATTATGGCGGCATCGACTGGCGTTTTCTGGTCAGGTGGAGTGAAAATGACAACCAGAAAGCATTTTTGCTCGCAAATATTATAATGTTTATTCCGTTCGGGGTTTTGTTCCCGATGCTTGGAAAGGTTTTTGTGCATATTTTAGTATCGCTGCCAACGGCCATGGCTTGCAGTATATGTATAGAAGCCTTGCAGCTAAAATATCAGCTTGGATTTTGCCAGTTAGACGACGTAGCGGCGAACACGGTGGGATTTCTGATTGGTTTTCTTATTTTTCTGATGCTGCAGGATGTTTATTTATTTGCAGTTTGGTTACTATGCTGTTGCGAGTCAAGAAATGTCAGGGGCGGGGATTTTCCCAAGTGATACAGGTAATGTTACCAAGCAGCTTCGTATGGCATTGGGGGCCTGATTGTCCAGACAAAAATTCATTCTGCCGACGGCGAGCTTGTGGAACAGATCACGGAGACCCTATTTATATTTAACAGGCATAAATTTTCTCCTCCATTTGTGTGAGAATGTGATGTTGTGGTTACCTCAATTTTACCACAAGAGGAGAGAAAATTTATCATAAAGTGATAGGAAAATCTAGGGAAGCGCTGATTAAATCAGCACTTCCTTAGAGCCTCCGGCGGATGCACACGGATTTGCAAAGGAATGTGCCGCTTCGCGGCGCAAATCCGGTGCGGGAAACGCTTTAATCAGCGTTTCCCTAGTAAAATCAGTGGGTTTGGTATTATAATAGTTGTCTAAATGTCATAATACAAAAGGAGGACAGTGTTATGAAGAGAAACCACAAAAAGAAAGCTCAATATGATCACAACGGGTTCGAACGGTCTTTTGTAGAGAACCTTGAAGTTATCTGTGCACATGCAAAAGGGGAAGCAAAGGGAAGCATTGTCTTTGTGCATGGCGTATGCCACGGGGCATGGTGCTGGGAAAATTTCCTGAGGGATTTTTCGGATAGAGGATATGACTGCTTCGCCTTGAGCTTGCGAGGGCATGGGAACAGTGCCGGCCATGGTTTGCGCAAACAGTTATATTCCGTAGCATGCTATGTCAGTGACGTAAAGAAAGTAGTTGAACAATGCAGCAAAAAAACGCACGAAAAACCATTTCTGATGGGGCATTCCATGGGCGGTGCAATCGTGCAGCAATATATAGATAAATATTCGGAAACGATCAAGGGCGCGATACTGCTGGCTCCTGTGACGGCAGAGGGGATGGGATGGAAATGCTGCGGTAGGTTAGCGAGTTCAAAAAGTGGTTGGTGTTCTTTGCTTACCATATTGTTCGGATGGAACATGAAACAATTATTGAAAAATTCCACTTTTTTTGTGGCGATGGATTCGGATGGCGATACCACGCCAAGAATCGTTGATGAGGATAAGATTGCCCGTTATAACAAACTTTTATGTGCTGAATCCGTATGGGCAGTGTGTGGTCTGATTCGCTATAAACTGAGTGGCGCCGTAAATATCCCTGTCTTTGTTATAGGTTCAGATACGGATGCCTTTTTCCCGGCAGATTCATTGAAAAAAACAGCTGGATTTTACGGGACGTCACCGACGATATTAAACGGATTATGCCATGATATCATGCTGGATCCGAAATGGGAACAGGCGGCGCAGGCGATTGGAGAATTTCTTAAATGAAACAAATATGGATGCTGCGTCAAGTAAAGAAATGGCAAGGGTAGTACAATAATACCATGGAGTGCAGACATGTCTCAGGTAAATATTCTTGTAATAAAGAAACTGAAATCAGCGCTTGCCTATTTCCCACCGTATTGACATTCCTGTATAAACCCGCTAGAATAAATCCAATCAAAGAAATTCTAACAGGTGTGCGCTCTGCACGTTCAAGACAGCTTCTGTCGGATTTTCTCTTTGAGACATAACAGAAAACGGCAGGAGAGAAAGCGGACGTAGGCCCATTGCGGCATATTGTATTCTGCCACAGAAAGGGAGGATAACATATGTCAGGAAAAAGGCAAAGGCGGCTTGAGATTGTGACGATTGAAAGCGCAGTTTATGTGGTGATGAAAAATGACCTTGCCGATATCCTGTCAGGCACATTAAGCATGTACGAGCGCCAGAGCACATACAGCCCGAATCTGTCGGTGAGATTCCTGATTTATCTTGCGCAGGAATACCAACGGATGCTGAACATCAACTATGGACACAATAAGCTTCTGATGGAAAGTGTAGGATTTGGGAGGAGTATTCTAAGCTGGTGGCTGTTATGAGGGAACGGATGCTCACTGAGAAAGAAACATAGACGGCCTTAAACCAAGCTGTAGACTACTGCACGGCGAACGATATATGGAAAGAATCCTATTAAAGAACCGTGTGGAGGCGTTGGGGATGCTGCTGGAAGAGTTTGACGCAGAGAAATATGAGAGAACATTACGCAGTGAAGGACGGGAGGAAGGAGAAGAAAGGGTAAACAGGCTCGGCATTCTTTTGACAGAGGCGGGTTTTGCTCCCGATGTCCGGCAAGGCTTTCAGATAAAACTGCCTATTTTCATCAGTTTTTATTTAATGCAATCTAAATAGAAAAAAGCCAGAGCAGCAACTCTGGCTTTTTCAGCGGAGACGGAGGGATTCGAACCCTCGTGCCCCGGAGGGCTAACGCATTTCGAGTGCGCCCCGTTATGACCACTTCGATACGTCTCCATATGAATTAGATTATAAGTTGAAATGAAATTCTTGTCTACTGTTTTTCCTAAAAAATTTTTGTGAAATCTTTTTTATGTCCTGAATATGGTACATGTGGTAAACTATAATAGTGCAGAGCAAGTGATCAACCACCGCCGCAGACGGAGCAATCTGCAGTTTTCACATGGAGGACGGTATGACGCGGGATGAAAAATATATGAAAGAGGCCATAAAGCAGGCGAAAAAAGCCTATGCGCTCGGAGAGGTGCCGATCGGCTGCGTAATTGTCTATCAGGATAAAATTATCGGAAGGGGCTACAATCGCCGCAATACCGACAAAAACACGCTGGCCCATGCGGAGATTACCGCAATCAATAAAGCGAGCCGCGCGATGAAAGACTGGCGGCTTGAGGAGTGTACGCTCTATGTGACGCTGGAGCCTTGTCAAATGTGCGCCGGGGCGATTGTGCAGGCCAGGGTTACAGAGACGGTGATCGGTGCGATGAACCCCAAGGCAGGCTGCGGCGGCTCGATCTTGAATATTCTGGAAATGCAGGAGTTTAACCATCAGGTGATTGTGCGCCGCGGTGTTCTGGAGGAGGAATGCCAGTCGATTTTAAAGCGCTTTTTCCAGGAGCTGCGGGAGAGGAACAGGATAGAGAAGCAGCGGCGGAGAGAACAGCAATAACAGTTTGGCTCAGGAATTTGCATTGGCTGCAAAGTCCGTGAGAACATATAAAGGTTGAGAAGAATCCGGTTTCTTTGCCGAGGGCAAAACTGGAATAGACCGGATTCAGTAACTATGAGGCCGCAGGCGGAATAGTTACGAAATGCAGGCGGATGTGAACAAAGCACCTTGACCGGATTTACTGCATTTACTATAATTATCTCATAGCGGAATGCCCGAAAGGAGGAATAAGGATGGAGGTTATGGATATGACGGAAAAAGAAAGAGCGGATACGAAGATGGCTACTTTATATGAAATAAGATTAATGATTACAAATGGGGATAAGAAGGAATATACGGCAGACGAAATTGTAGAATTACTGGATAAGATTGCAATGGCAAAAGACCAAAAATAAAAATGTGGGAAGATAAGGAGGATGCGTAATGAAGAGAATCGGAATGTTGACCAGTGGCGGGGACTGTCAGGCGTTAAACGCTGCTATGAGGGGCGTGGTGAAGTGCCTTTCCTGCAGCAGTGAGGATGTGGAGATTTACGGTTTTCTGGATGGCTATAAGGGAATGATCTACGGGGATTTCCGTATTTTGACGGGGCATGATTTTGCGGGCATTCTTACGAAGGGCGGCACCATTCTTGGCAGCTCCAGAACGCCCTTTAAGCTGATGCGTGAGCCTGATGAAAACGGGCTGGATAAGGTGGAGGCGATGAAGCAGAATTACTATAAACTGAAACTGGACTGTATGGTGATTCTGGGCGGTAACGGTACCCATAAGACAGCGAACATGCTCCGCGAGGAGGGGCTTAATGTCATTACGCTGCCCAAGACGATAGACAACGACCTGTGGGGGACGGATATGACTTTCGGTTTCCAGAGCGCGGTGAACATTGCCACGGACTGTATTGACTGCATTCATACCACAGCATCGTCCCATGGGCGTATCTTTATCGTGGAGGTTATGGGGCACAAGGTGGGCTGGCTGACCCTGAACGCCGGTATTGCGGGCGGCGCAGATATCATTCTGATTCCCGAGATCCCTTACGATATCGACAGCGTGATTAAGGCGATCAATGCGCGTGCGGCGAGAGGTTCCCGTTTCACCATTATGGCGGTGGCGGAGGGCGCGATTTCCAAGGAGGACGCGAAGCTTTCCAAGAAGGAGTACAAGGAGAAGATGAAGGCTTATCCTTACCCTTCCGTTTCCTATGAAATTGCGGATCAGATTATGAAAAAAACAGGCATGGATGTGCGCGTAACGGTTCCGGGCCACACGCAGCGCGGCGGAAGCCCCTGTCCTTATGACAGAGTGTTTGCTACCCGGCTTGGCGCGGAGGCCGGCAAGCTGATTTTGCAGGGCGAGTACGGCTTTATGGTCGGCTATAAGAACAGGGAGATTGTGAGAGTGCCGCTGGAGGAAGTGGCGGGCAAACTGAAAATGGTATCGCCTGATGCCACCATTGTGCAGGAGGCAAAGATGGTGGGTATCAGTTTCGGAGATTAATTTATGTCGTATACAGCGCTGTATCGTAAGTTCCGCCCGGGCTGCTTTGAGGAAGTCAAAGGGCAGGAGCACATAGTTACCACCCTGCAGAACCAGATTAAGGCAGACCGTATCGGCCATGCGTATCTCTTCTGTGGGACGAGGGGGACGGGTAAGACTTCCATAGCAAAAATATTTGCGCGTGCGGTGAACTGTGAGCATCCCGTGGAGGGAAGCCCCTGCGGAGAATGTGAAAGCTGTAAGGCGATTGCGGCGGGCGCCAGCATGAATGTAATTGAGATCGATGCTGCCTCCAATAACGGCGTGGACAATATCCGTGAGATTGTGGAGGAGGTGTCTTATTCTCCCGCGGAAGGCCGGTTTAAGGTCTATATCATAGACGAGGTGCATATGCTCTCCATCGGTGCCTTTAACGCCCTGTTAAAGACGCTGGAGGAGCCGCCATCCTATGTGATTTTTATTCTGGCGACAACCGAAGTGCACAAAATACCGATTACTATTTTGTCCCGCTGCCAGCGTTATGATTTTCGCAGGATATCGATAGAGACGATTGCGGAGCGGCTGCGGGAGCTGATGGAGAAGGAACAGGTGCAGGTGGAGGAGAAAGCGCTCCGCTATATTGCGAAGACCGCCGACGGCTCCATGCGCGACGCACTCAGTCTGTTGGATCAGTGTATCGCCTTTCACTTCGGGCAGGAACTGACTTATGACAAGGCGCTGGATGTTCTGGGCGCGGTGGACACGGAGGTGTTCAGCAGGCTTTTGCGCCATGTGATTGGCCGTGAGGTGACCGGCTGTATCGGGCTGCTGGAAGAGATCGTCATGCAGGGACGGGAGCTTTCGCAGTTTGTGACAGATTTCACATGGTATTTGAGAAATCTTCTTCTGTTGCAGTCCGCAGACGACATTGAGGATATCATAGATGTGTCTTCGGACAATCTGCTTCGTTTGAAGGAGGAGGCCGGGATGCTGGAGACGGAGACGCTCATGCGTTATATCCGTATCTTTTCGGAGTTGTCGGGACAGATTAAATACGCGCCGCAGAAAAGAATATTGATCGAGATTGCGCTCATTAAACTTTGCAGGCCCGATATGGAGCGGGATATCGGCTCCGTGGCAGAGCGGGTTCGGGTGATAGAAGAGCAGTTGGAAAATGGCGTTGTGGCTGTGGCAGCCGGTGCGCAGGGATATGCGGGTGAGAATGCGGGTGAACGGGCGGCGGTGCCCGTGAAGGAGCGGCCGCCCATGCCGAAAGCGATTCCGGAAGACGTTCAGGCGGCGGTGGAGCGGTGGCAGGATATTGTGGCGAATGCGGATATGCCTATGAAGCGGTATCTGAAAGAAGCGCGTTTAAGTCTGGGCGGTGACAGTCGTTTGATGGTGGTTGTGGAGGACGGTCTTGCCTCTGATTATTTCTTAAAGCAGGAGGGCCATAGAGAACTGCTTGAGCAGCTTTTGGCGGATGCGACGGGCCGGGAGATTGACGTTACGGTACAGACGGTGCCGGACAGAGAGACATTTGAGCGCAGTTATGTGGATTTAAGTCAGGTTCACATGGAGATAGAAGTAGAAGACTAACGTGAGAAATGCGAAAAGTACTTCTAAAGACGTCTCGCCATAGGACGGAGACGTAAAGTCGGCAAGCTGACTTGGAAGCACTAAGTTTCGCATGTATAAGATGTATGAAATGCAGGAAAGGAAAATAGGGAAAATGGCGAAACGAGGCGGATTTCCGGGAGGAATGCCCGGCAATATGAATAATCTGATGAAGCAGGCGCAGAGAATGCAGCGTCAGATGGAGGAGAGCCAGAAGGAGCTTGAGACAAAGGAATTTACGGCGAAGGCAGGCGGCGGCGCGGTGGAAGTCACCGTGACGGGTAAGCGTGAGGTGACGAAGGTGAAGCTTTCCGAGGAGGTAGTGGATCCGGAGGACATTGAAATGCTGGAGGATCTGGTGATGGCGGCGGCTAACGAGGCGCTGCGCATGGCGGAGGAGGCCAACTCCGAAGCGATGAATAAGATGACCGGAGGATTAGGTCTTGGCGGAGGCCTGCCGTTCTGAGCATCCACACAAGCGGATTGACCTGATGACAAAAAGGATCGGCTGACGAAAGGTTGAAATTTTTCTGACATGGAACTTTACAGCGGGCACATCAATAAATTGATAGAGGAGCTGGCGGGGTTGCCGGGGATCGGACATAAGTCCGCGCAGCGTCTTGCCTTTCACCTGATTAATATGCCGCAGTCGCGGGTGGAGCGGTTGGCGAAGACGATTGTGGAGGCCAAGGAAAATGTCCGTTACTGTCAGGAATGCTTTACGCTGACGGACAAAGAAATCTGCCCGGTCTGCGCAAATGCAAACAGGGATCACGGCGTCATTATGGTGGTGGAGAATGCAAGAGATTTGGCGGCTTACGAAAAAACGGGGAAATACACGGGCGTCTATCATGTGCTGCACGGCGCGATTTCTCCTATGCTTGGAATCGGGCCGGGGGATATCAGACTGAAGGAATTGATGAAACGGCTGGAAGGCGATGTCACGGAGGTGATTATTGCGACCAATTCCAGTCTGGAAGGCGAAACTACGGCGATGTACATCAGCAAGCTGATTAAGCCTACGGGAATTAAGGTGACGAGAATAGCCAGCGGCGTACCGGTGGGAGGCGATCTGGAATATATCGACGAGGTAACGCTTCTTCGTGCGCTGGAGGGCCGGGTAGAATTGTGACAGCCCGGACAGGCGAAGGGGACTGTGGCTGGCAGCGCAGGGCGGAACAATGAGCGCAAGCGGTTGACAGGAATACTCGTGGCAGCCGCTGGAAATGGAACATAAATGTAAGGAGGGTGTTGAGAAGTGGGGATCGTAAAAGAGAAGTTCGGAACAATGAAGACGGGGGAAGAGATTTACTTGTTTACTCTAAAAAACAAGAACGGTTTGGAGGCGAAGATTACAAATATCGGTGCGGCGGTAGTGGGGCTCTTAGTGCCGGATAAAAACGGAGAGTTTGCGGATGTGGTTCTGGGATTTGACAAGGGGGAAGATTACTTTTCCAATCCCAGCTTTTTTGGCGTAACCATAGGGCCGAATGCGAACCGTGTCGGCGGGGCCGCCTTTACCTTGAACGGAAAAGAGTATCATCTGGCTGTGAATGACGGACCGAACAATCTGCACAGCGATATGGACGGCGGATACCACAAGGGCCTGTGGGCGGCGGAGGAAGACGGGGACAGTCTGAAACTCACGATCGAGGGGAAGGACGGCGAGCTGGGTTTTCCGGGTAATAAAAGGGTTACCATGACTTACACGCTTACGGATAACAATGAGCTTAGGCTGAAATATCATGCGACTTCTGATATGGAAACGCTGCTCAATTTGACCAATCATACTTATTTTAATCTGGCGGGACATGATTCCGGCAGCATGGAAGGACAGTTTCTCCGGCTGAATGCCGCCAATTTTACGCCGGTGCTTCCAGGGGCGATTCCCACGGGAGAGATTGCGCCGGTGGCAGGTACGCCTTTAGATTTTACAGAGAAGAAACAGATCGGCAAGGAGATCGGTGCGGATTATGAGCAGCTTAAACTGGTGCAGGGCTATGACCATAACTTTGTGATCGACGGAGCTGACGGCACGATGCGGGAGGCTGCGGAAGCGGAGGATGTGGAGAGCGGACGCAGGATGAAAGTGTTTACCAATTTGCCGGGGATGCAGTTCTACGCCGGAAACTGTATAGCGGAGCAGAGCGGAAAAGGAGGCGTGCACTATGGGCCCCGCATGGGATTCTGTCTGGAAACCCATTATTTTCCGGATAACATTCACCACCCCAATTTCCCGCAGGCGGTGTTCGGGCCGGGAAAGGACTATGAAGCGGAAACAATTTATCAGTTTGTATAAGAAATGGCCGTCGTGCGGGAAGCGCGGCGGCTTTTGTCATTCATCGCGCCTTCTGCCATTTTTTGCGGGGAGGATATGATATACTCGCCACAAAAGGGTAACAAATAACAGACGCAGGGGGAAGAGATGGGATCCGGGTCGGAAGTTGTTGGGAAAGATGAAAAAAAGAAATATCAGATTTATGTGGAAGAATATGTCCTGTCCTATTTAAGACGAGAGTCCGATTCGCTGGAACTGTCCGAGATTTATTTTTACGGATCCCGTCAGGAGAACGGCAGGAAATTCTATGTTTACGGAGCGGGCCGCGACAGGGGGATTGCTGCTTTTGCGGGATATGAGCCGCTTCCCGAGCTGGTGTGTCGTCTTACTCAGGCGGGGCCGGTGTTTCTTGTGCGTGAATCGGATGGCGAATGCAGGACAACCGGCTTTCAGATATTTTATGATAATAATGAGGCAATGCAGAATTACCTGCTGGAGTGGACAGGCAGTACGGGTAAAACGCGGGCTGCGGAAAAAAAGCGAGAACAGGAGCCGCTGCCGGTTCCCGTGGTGATTCCGAAGGAGGAGAAAAGGCGAACGCCTCACGGGGCCATGTCAGTGCAGCTGTGCCTGATTCTGGTGGTGCTGGTGGCTATTGTGATTACTTCCACCGACAGCTATGACAAGATGGAAGAATTGAACCGTTCCGCAAAGGAGGTTTTCTTTGCCATAGAAAACCAGGAAGCGGGGGAGCCGGCGCGGGGCGCGGACTCTGGCGGACAAGCGGAAGGCAGGACGCAGACTGCAGCGGGAGATAGTGAGATTGTGGTGGAGCGGGATACCGGAATGTCTGGAAAGACAGAACGTGACAGTGAGGTGGCGGATGGCCGGAAACAGGCTGCAGATACAGCTGCGGACGGCGAGCTGCGGGCGGCAGATTCCGGTGCAGAGGAGCTCGAAGGAGCAGAAGCGCAGGAGGAAGGCGTGCTGAAATCTGCGCAGCAGATTTCCGATGGAGCGGAGGCGCAAAATTCCGGGAAGGAAGCCGGGGAAGATCAGGCACAAGAGACGGACGACGCAAATTCGCAGCAGACGGCTGCGTCCGATGCGGAGGAGAATAATAAAGAGGACGGAAAAGAGACGGCGGAGCAGGGCGAGGAGGAAAACGAGGAAGCGCTTTCCAGAAATATAACCAGATATTATGAAGTAGAACAGGGAGACACACTCTATACGATTAGCCAGAAAATTTACGGGGATATTTCCCGCGTAGAAAAAATCTGTGAGATAAACGAGATATCGGATCCCGACAAAATCCGATTCGGCCAAAGAATAATCCTGCCATAGAAAAGTAGCCGACGCTGTGGTATAATGTACGCGTTGGCAATGAGCAGTGCCACTACGTAAGATGGGAAAATGGCAGCTTGCTGACGATTTTTCCAGATTGCGTAGTGATAGCGGCGCTTGTTTAGCACGGACCAAAGCGGAGCGTAAAAAGCCCGTGAGCGAGATGGAGCGAAGCGGAATCAAGCGTGCACTGCGGCTGCAACCACCTTTTAAGGATACGACAGATGGCGAATATCAGAGAATATTTCAGAAAAAAAGAAAAGCGGGAAAAGGAGCCAAGGCCGCCAAGAGTCAGTTATCGGGAAAAGATCAGGAGCCATAAGTTTACCGTGCTTTACAGGATAACGCTTGTGCTGATGCTGCTTGCTGCTTTGGGGGCAGTGGCTTTTATACAGTGGAAGAATAAGGTCTATACAGAGAGCGTGGAGCTTTCAACTGTGGAAATCAAGATTCCGTCGGATGCACAGATGATGCCTTTTGCGTCGCATCTTCTTACATATAGTAAAGACGGCATCAGTTGTATGGACACCAAAGGAAATGCGGTGTGGAATCAGACTTTCGAAATGCAGAATCCCATGGTGGATATTAATCAGAATGTTGTGGCAGTCGGGGATTATAATGGCAGGGAAATTTATGTAATGAACACAGATTCTGTGCTGGGCAGCATTACAACCAATCGGCCGGTACGTGATTTTTGCGTATCCGCAGGCGGTGTCGTGGCAGCAGTGCTGGATGACACGGATGTCACTTTGATATGTCTATATGATGCAAATGGGAAAGAGCTGGTGCGTTTCCGTACGACTATGAAAGAAAGCGGCTATCCTGCGGAGGTATCTATTTCACCAAGCGGAGAGCTGGTATGTGTTTCCTATCTGTATGTGGACGGTGGGCATATGAAGTCCAGTGTGGCCTTTTATAATTTTGGCGCGGTGGGGCAAAACAATACGGATAATTACGTGAGTGGCTATGATTACATAGACACGGTAGTGCCGTTTGCGCGTTTTATTGATAATCGGTCTCTTTTCGCGGTGTCCGATGATAGAATTATGTTTTTCGGCGGCGCACAGAAGCCTCTCAGTATAGCGGAAAAATTGCTGGATGAAGAGGTGCGGGGCGTTTATTACGGGAGTGAATATGTGGGGTTGGTCTTCAACAGCATGGAAAGCGGCAGCAGATACAGACTGGATGTGTACAATAAGTCCGGCGACTTTGTGTGTTCCATTACATATGATATAGAGTGCAGGGATATTTTGTTCCATGGTGATCAGATCATTATTTACAATGAATCTGACTGCCAGATCTATAACAGCAGAGGTATGGAGAAATATGCCGGTAAATTTAACAAGACGGCTTTGATGCTGATACCTCAAAGTGCGTCCTACACCTATATGGTGGTAACGCCGGAATCCATTGATACAATAGAGTTAAGATAAATTCGGGTTGATATTACGATGAGACAGGAATTGGTTACGTTCGCTTTTGCGGCGGTTGTACTTGTACTATTTATATGGAGAGTCCGGGGAGGACATGCCTGCGGCATGATGCAGGAAATTGTCAATCTTTTGTCAGGCGTGGTTTCTCTGGCGTGTGTGGCGTTGATTCTTCTTGCGGTTAGCAGCGCCATGAGCAAATCAATGCATATTCTGACGGCGTGCATTATTGCGCTGGTTCTGCTTGGAATTTTTTTTAAACTGTGCCGTTTGATTTTTGCACCGATGCTGGCGGTCTGCAGCATTTCCATAGTAAGCGGTATTAATAAATTCTTGGGTGCAGTCATGGGTGCCGCAGAGGCGTGCCTGTTGACATATGTTTCATACAAAGTGCTGGCTTATTTTGGAATTTATGTGCTCTGATTTATTTCTTAAAAAAATTTCAAAAAAATTCCTAAAAACCCGTTGACATCCAATTATACTTCTGCTATTATATGAAAGTCGCTTGCAGGAATGAATGGAAGCACGGCGACAGCGGGAAGAATGCGAAGCATTCTT
>VSNH01000058.1 GCA_009774215.1 Lachnospiraceae bacterium | reverse complement strand
ACAAGCATATCACATCTTATCGGAATTGGCAAAACCTGTATGTTTTTGTCACATCTGCACAACCGGATGCTTCCGCTGCGGGTCAGATCGGAGTGCATGACAGGCTTCCAGCTGTACAGATTCACTAAAACGCATACGCTGCATCGTAGTCAGTCATCCATCCCGGGTTCTTCTCCGAGACCAAATGCTGCATACTGGTGCTCATGCGCGCTACCGCATCATCGAAATGCTGGGTGATGATGTCGAAGCTGCCGCCGTCCGCGATGATCACGCCTGCGATCGTGGGGAGGCATTGACGGATCAACCACCGTTTCTTCTCGTCTATCGTTTTCTGCACGGATTCCACATACAGCCGCAGCTTGCCCACTGCTCCGACAAACTTTTCCCAGAGCGGGTGCGCGGAGCAGCGTGAACGGTTGGAGTCGTCCTGCACTATCAGCCGGACATAGTTATTTAAAATTTCCATAATGATCTCACCGAGCTGCTTTCTTTGAATCAGGTAATCTGCAGCTATGTTCGCCCGGTCGTTCTTGAGTTCTATCTCCCACCTTACCCAAGGGTCTTCCAACACTTCCCCGTCCGCCGCTTTCTGGTTCTGTTCAAGCTGTTTGTCATACACACGGAGCATCACCTCGCTCTGCCGCGATCCGAAATAGATAGTGTGCCCTGTTTTCTCGTTGGCAAAGGTCGCTTCCCGGACGTCCTTGTATACCCGAAACTTGCTGACCACTTCCTGCCGATCCAGAAATCCCTTCACATCGTCCAGCATGAAATACTGTGCGCCCATGTCGTCTACCGCCAGGTCAAACCGGGTGAGCCATCCCAGACGCCGAACCTGCTGCAGAAACTCGACCATGATACTGTTATCGAAGTCACTGAGGGAGACCACATCTGCAGAAAAGGGCGTGTCACTTGTGATGGATGCGCGGAAATGTTTCAGCAGATCCGGGATCGCCGTGCCGCTGATCACAACATGGATGCCCATATCCTCGTTACCGTCTGACAGGATAGTTACCGGGGCACTCTCCAGCCTGTGCATCTTCTTATAGCCGTTTGCTCCCCGCGGCAGGAGCAGAAAATCTTCGTTTGTATATCCCAGGAAGGAAATCATTTCAGATACTTCCGTGATGATCGTAGATGTGAATGCGATCCAGTCTATAGATACTTTCAAAGAATTGTTTAACCGTTCAGAGTTTCCGTACATGGCACACCTTGTATTTACTACCCCCGTATTACTATACCGGGGGTAGACCCCTTTCCGGTCTCGCGCGAATTGTCTGACAACTCAAAGCTTCAGCAAGCGAGTTGTGTCTCTCCAATACACAATTAGTTCCCCAAGTGGTGAGTGTATTCGAGTCCCGTCTCGCGCTTTTTTTATTCCTATTTTATCTCTTCATCAAATTGTTTCGCCAGCGCTTTTTCTGTCAGCAGAATCGACACAAGCATTACCATACATTCCGCTGTTACCACCACCCCACCCACTGCGCCCACAATATCATCACTCTTTCCAAATGCCGGAATCATCACAATCATTGACACAGGCAGCATAAACCACCCCATCTTCCGCCACAGTTTTCCGCAATATAAATGAGAAAAATCCCACGCAGCCTGATTTTTCATTGATCTCCGCGTCCGATAACCGTAAAAGCCATTAATCTGTGTTGGCGGTTTTTTTATAAATACCTTCCCCAGAACAATCATCAGCACCGGCAATATTAGATTGCTGACAGTCATGAAGATCCAGAATCCCATCACTTATGCCCCCGCTTGCTATCATACATGCGGTTCAGCCTGTTATGATATGCAGCCATCCCAAGAAGACCGCCAAACACCTCCGCCATACACAAATACGCTGCAACAAGCCCTCCAAAGGGCATTCCGCACACATAACAGACAATAAGACCCAGCCCATATAAAATCCACATCAGACCATGCTTCCGATTATAAGCACCCACATCCGTGATCTCCTCTTTCCGGGGCGGCTCCTTACCCGCCCAGAACCCGACCGGCTCTTTGCTCCGATACTGCACAATCCCGAGAATAATAAGGGGACTTGCACAGAACAGCAGCACGACTGCTGAAAAAATAATTTCTGCCATAATCCTACCTCACATAAATTCCCGCTAAACGCAAATCTTCGTCGTACGACAGCCTGTAGGTGACACTCACGTTTTCATAGGTAACCGTCATCTCCCCAACCGCCAAATGCTTGTTTCCCTGTATCACTTCCGCCATATACACCGCGCCAAACTTCTTTCGTTCTCCCCAGTCGTCGGACAGCGTTTTCCGCATACTTTCTCTCGTCTCCGCATTCAAAAACGACTGCATCTGTGGAATGGCATTCTCCTGTAACGCGGCATACTCTTCCGCATCCAGCAGCTCAATCGTCTCCTTTATGGCCACTTCGACTTCCTCTTTATCAAAATTTCTGCTCTTCTCTATATCCACAGTTTTCGGAAACAGCCAGTATACCGCCATGCCAAGGAAAAACAGCGCCAGTGCAATGGGAATTGCAATTTTCAGCACTCTGTTTCCGGCATACCGCTTCTGCTCCTCCACTGAAATATTTTCGTTAAAGCCGTCCGCAATTTCCTCCGCCTTACCCATCCGGGAAATAATATCTTCCAGTCGTTCCCCCTGATTTTTCCGCGCCTGAATATCTGCCAGAAGCTGCCTTTTGATCTCTCTTTTTCTTTTTCCACCGCATTTAAGTTTTCTCGCAACGGCGTTTACATACCTTTTTTCATCCATTGCCTAATCCTCCATAATTTTTCCTACCCCATCGGAAATCCGTTTCCAGACTTCCACTATTTCAGCAAGCGCCCTTTTCCCCTCTTCGGTAATTTCATAATACTTTCTTGGCACCTGTTTCCCCACAGCCTCGCTCCACCTGCTCACCACCAGACCATCGTCCTCCAGCCGGTAAAGGATCGGATATAGCGTACCGTCCTTCAGCAAAAATATTTCTCCGCTCTTCTCCCTCAACTCCTGAATAATCTGATATCCGTACTTAACCTCAGTTTTCAGCATTCTTAGGACAAGCATATCCAAAACACCCTTCTTCATTTGCCTTTCATATTTATCATTCATAATGCCCTTCATTTCCGCCTATTCTATCATTTCACCAATTTCGCCACCGGTAATACACAAACGCCAATCCTGTATGTAAAATTGTGGGATACGCTACTTTTAATGCTTTGTATTGCTAAGTATATTATATAATTAATATATAACAAAGTCAACCTTTGTCACAGAGCCGTACATAAAAAGGCTCTCTGTCTCTGCTTATACGCACAAAAGGCGGGCCCCCTGCCATGCAGTGTTCCCGCCTTTTATATTATTTGTATCTAATTGTCCAGTTTCCCCGCGCACTTCACACGGTAAATCCGATTCAGGGACTCGTTGATCCGCTCCTCCGAAAGCGTCCCGTCCTGCACCGCTGCAAGCACCGCATTGTACGCCTTTTCAAAATCCTCCGGCATAAGCAGCATATCCGCTCCGGCCTCCAGCGCCATCACCGCCGCCTCCTCGGGCGTATAATAATCCGTAATCGCCGTCATATCCAGCGCATCCGTAATGACCACGCCCTCAAATCCCAGCTCTCCCCGCAGAATATCGGTAATCACCTTTTTCGACAGGGAACTCGGCACATTGTCTTCGTCCAGTGCAGGCGCCGTGGCATGGCTCACCATCACAAAATCCGCCCCGGCTTCTATACCTGCGGAAAAAGGCACAAAATCCGAAGCCCGCATTTCCTCCAGCGACTTTGTAATCTCCACCCTGCCGTCATGGGTATCCTCAGAAGTGCTGCCCAGCCCCGGAAAATGCTTCAGGCAGGCGCTCACGCCCGTCCCCTCGATTCCGTTCACCGCACCGGTAACCATCTCGCCCACCATCTGAGGGTCTGCGCCAAAGGAACGGTTTCCAAGCACGCTGCCTTCCCCGGCCACATCCGCAACCGGCGCAAAGTCCACATTAAAGCCAATCTCATTCAGATAAGAACCAATCGTCGTTCCCGCCTCGACCGCCTGGGAAGCGTCTCCTCCTGCGCCGATTGAGGCCATGTCCTCCACCTTGGTCACCTCAACCTTACTGTTGGCGACCCTGCTGACATCACCGCCCTCCTCGTCCACGGCAAGAAAAATCGGGTAATTGCTCTTGGATGCCGTACTGGAAAGCATCGTTGAGATCTGCTCCTTATCCAGAATATTATGGCTAAAGTAGATCAGTCCGCCCACCGCATATTGATTTAAGGCTTCCTGTGTGCCGTCTCCGGCCTGAGTCGCCGTCCTTACACCCGTGATCGCCTCCGGCGTCACCATAAAGAGACCTGCCACCTTATCTTCCATAGACATTTCTGAATAATAGGACTCTGCCAGTCCACCCAAAATATCTTCTTCCTCCTCCGGCTCTTCCTCCGTAGGTTCCGGCGTATCAATAACCATCTCTTCCTCCGGCGGCTCCTGCGCAGCTGCCTCTTCCTTCGCCTTCTTTTCCTCCGCCGCCTGTTTTTTTTGTTTCACGAAAGAAGCCGCCTTTCTTCCAACTGCGATGCCGCCCGCGGCGACACCCACCGCCAGAAGTGCGATTACCAGATAGACGATCACCTGATTACGAATCCTGCGTCTGCGTCTGTATGCGCGGCGTTCATCTTCATCCCACTCCTCGTCTTCGTCATCTTCCTCGTCTTCGTCATCTTCCTCATCCTCTATCTCTTCCTCGTCCTCTTCTTCCTCCAATTCCGTCTCTTCCTCATCAAGCTCCTCGTCCGAATATCCCCTTCTTCTCTTATGCGGTTTTCCCATCGACTGTAACCATGTCCTTTCTGAAATCATTTATCCTGACAGTTTTCGTATTTCACGCTCTCAAAATGCGCATCATACAAGATATAGTATGCATAAGTATACTATAACCTATTTTTTGTGGAAAAGCCACCCCGATTTTATTAAGATTCGTATAAGAAAAATGTAAAAAAAACAAAGCGAAACGGGTATCCATTCTCTAAGGAATCAATACCCGTCTCTAAAACTCACTGTCCAATGGCCCTTACCTCCGTCTTTTCCCTCACGTCCTCTTTCCATCTCTTCTCTCGTATCTCTGATACTGTGGCGTCTGTTCCCTCTCTCCCTTCGGATTTCTTCTCTTTTCCATCATCCGCTCTCTTCTCTTCTTCTATGGGAGCTTTCCCGGGATTCTTTTCGATTCGCCATCCCCAACCATGTACTCGATTCCGCTCGTCTTTTTCAGTGGTCTCCTATTCACTTGTAGTTCCCTGATGTGTTACTTTAAGTTTTTGGTGGACCGTACCTCGCTTTCTTTTAGTTTATCTATGTGAAGTGTTTCTTTATGAGTTTATTATACCACTTGAGCATGATTTGTCAACACATTTTTTGAAATTTTTTTAATTTTTTTACTTTATTCTATTTCGTATATTGTTTTCTCATTTTATTATATATATTTGCAAATTGACCGTCAATTTAAAGTGTAAAATCAGACGTTTCTTTTCACACTTGCGCCATGCACTGTCGGAACCAGCGCCAAAATGCCCGTCTGATGCCAATTCTCCGCTTGCGCCGCCCCAAGACGGAGTGATACAATAAGAAAAGACTAAAATACGATCTTATGGATTTGGAGGAATACATATGACACCTAAAAAAACTGCACTGGCCAGACAGGCGGAAACCATTATTAAAAATCTGGAAAAGAGAAATATGGAAGGGCATTACTTTGAGACGGCATCGGACTGTGTCGAGGCGATTCTCTCTGAAATGCCTTCCGGCGCAATGATCGGCTGGGGCGGCAGCGAGACTTTGAAGGAATGCGGTCTGATGGACGCTATTCACGGCGGCTCCTATGAACTGCTTGATCGCAGCGCTGCGAAAACACCGGAAGAATCGCGCCAAATTTACGCCAGAACCGTGCTCGCCGACTATTTTCTTATGAGCACCAACGCCATCACTTTAGACGGTGAACTCATTAATATTGACGGCAACGGCAACCGTGTCGCCTGTCTGATTCAGGGTCCTTCCAACGTTATCATAATAGCTGGCATGAATAAGGTTGTTCCCGACGCAGAAAGCGGTGTCGCCAGAGTCAGGACCATGGCCTCTCCCGCCAACGCAATCCGTTTGGAGCGGAATCTCCCCTGCGCAGCGACGGGTGTCTGCCACGACTGCCTTTCCCCGGAGTGCTTCTGCTGTCAGGTTGTCGTGACAAGGAGGAGTATGCATCCGGGCAGAATCAAAGTCTACCTCGTGGGCGAAGAACTGGGCTATTAACGAAAAGCGTGTACATACAGAAAGACCGGAGCTTATAAAACCCCGGTCCTTTTCTTTTATTGTATTATCATGTCTATCTGTTCAACTCCGCGAGCTTATCTTTCAGATCACTGGAGATCGTGCTCACCATGTCAGCCGATGCCGCAATCTCCTCCGTGGAAGCCGCCAGATTTGTCACACGCAGATTCACGCCGTCAATGACGCTGATCAGTTTCTTCGCATCTGTCAGAAGATCTGAGATAGCCGTCTGTATCTGTTCCTTATTGGCATCGGAGTCGCTGGCCGTATCCTTCGAGGAATCTGCCAGTTTCTTGATATTCTCGGCAATGATGGCAAAGCCCCGCCCGGATTCCCCGGCTCTGGCCGCCTCAATACTCGCATTCAATGCAAGGAGGTTCGTTTCCTCCGCCACATTCGTGATTTCCTCATTGTTTTCTTCCAGCTTCACGAGCAGGCTCTGAATCTTCCCGAGCGCCTCGTTCAACTGGTCGCAGAAATTCACCACATCGCTCATGGATGCCGAAATGCCTGTGCTCTCCTCCGCATTGCTGTTATTGCCTTCCGACATTTCGCTGATGGAAATATCCAGACTGTCAAAGTCCACCTGCACTTCCGCAATCAGCTCCGCAATTTTTTCATTCTTTGTCTGAAGCTCAGCGTTCTTCTGCTCCACTTCGGAAGCCATTGTTCTGGCAACCTCGCTCTCCTTCTCCACCTCGCCCTTGACAAACTGAATGCAGTTGCAGATGTTATTGCAGCCGTTGTGAACCGCCGTCGCCATCTTCTTACAGGTGTCGTATCCACAGGCGGAACAGTTGATGCTGCGCTCCGCATCCGTGCGCTTGTCCATGGAAACGAAAATCTCATCCAATTCAGCGGGACTTGCCTTCTTGGCAGTCACCATCAATGATTTATCCGTATATCGTCTGATGAAATCATTGATATCCAATTCCGCAAACTGCTTGTTAAGTCTGGCAAGTCTCTGCTTCGGGGTCAGGTTCTTGCTGAAAGCATGCCGCTTATCGTTCTTCTTGCTGGCTTCCCTGATCCTCTGCAGCTCATAGAGTGTATCGTCTGATTTCGTCTTCTCATCCTCCACACCCGGGCCGTAAATACATCCCTTGGCACAGTTGAGCGCATCCACCATAAACGGCAGTTCTTTCTTGCCGAGCACTCTTCTCTTATAATCGCTCAGGAACTCATAGGCGTGTTTCTCGCCCTCAATCTGCCTGATAAAGATATCCTCACCGCAGAACCAGTAAACGTTCTCCTTTAAGCCGCCCGGCATGGGATAAATGGATCCCAAGCCATACTCGATTTCATCCGTCACTGCAGGCCCGGAAATGTTGTGTTCCCTCACATATTTCATCAGATGATCAAATGTCACATTATAGGACACATATCCGCCACAGTTAGGATCGTCAATCTCGTTCTTCTTCGCAATACAGGGACTGATAAAAGCAAGCTTGTCAGGCACCTTCATATATTTCTTCACATAGATCGCGCCGCACATCATAGGGGAATGCACCGGCATCAGACTGGGAAGCAGTTCAGGAAGATACTTCTCTATGTAACCCACCACCGCAGGACAAGGCTGTGAAATGCCTCCTGTAAAATTGTGCTCCGTTATATATTTGACATATCCCCAAGTCGTGATATCCGCGCCAAAGCTGATGCTGATAATACGGTTTACGCCGAGCTTTTTCAATCCACCCAAAACCGCAGCATACTCTCTCGGATAATTAGCAAGAAATGCCGGTGCAAGCAGAAGGGATATCTTCTCCCCCTTCTTTAAGTCCTCGAAAAAGCGCTCCGTGTCATCATAATAACTTCTTGCATCATGCGCGCAGGCATCAAAGCATGCGCCGCAGCTGATGCATTGGCTGCCATCCACAATAATCTTATTCTTTCCCTTTTCCTCTACCGCACGGTTTGCCGTCAGCACAGGACATGCGGAAATACACTTGTTACATCCTACGCAATTGTCGTTAGTATACACCAACGCCTCCAACGGTTGATTGGCCATCGTACCCTCCAAAGTTAATAATCATGTTTTTGTTTATGCTATTTGTACAATATATTTGTTATTTTAGCATAAAAAGGACAAAAAATAAACAATTTTTTTGTCCTTTTTAGAATACATTCTAGCCATATTTACATATTTTAAATCTGGGAAATCACAAAAATATCGTAAATCGCCTTAATCGCCGTCTCAAAGTCGGCATTCGCCACGCCGATAATAATATTCAACTCGCTGGAGCCCTGGTCGATCATCTTGACATTGACGTTGGCATGGGCCAATGCGGAAAATATCCTCCCCGCCGTACCGCGTGTAGATTTCATGCCGCGTCCCACCACCGCAATCAGCGCGAGGTCGGCCTCTATGTCGATGGAATCCGGATCCGCCAGCCTGTGGATGCCGGAAACCACCTTCTGTTCCTTGTGCATGAACTCATCCTGATGCACAAACACCGTCATGGTATCGATACCGGAGGGCACATGCTCAAAGGAAATCTCATTCTCCTCGAAAGCCTGCAGCACCTTTCTCCCAAACCCGATTTCCGAGTTCATCATTTCCTTTTCGATATTGACCGCGCAGAAACCCTTTTTTCCTGCGATACCGGTAATCACATATTTTGATTTCTGGCAGGTGCTCTCCACAATCCATGTGCCATTGTCGTCCGGCGCGTTGGTATTGCGGATATTGATCGGAATCCCCTCGCTCCTTACCGGGAAGATAGCGTCCTCGTGCAGAACGGAAAATCCCATGTAAGCAAGCTCCCGAAGCTCCCTGTATGTAATCGTCTCCACACCTTCCGGCTTGTAGATAATACGCGGATCGGCAACCAGCACACCCGAAACATCCGTCCAGTTCTCATACACATTCGCCTTGATCGCCCTGGCCACAATGGAACCTGTAATATCGGATCCGCCTCTGGAAAAGGTCTTTACCCTTCCGTCCTCATAGGCGCCGTAAAATCCGGGGATTACAGCCGACTCCACGCCCGACAGACGCTCCCGCAGAAGTTGGTTTGTCAGCTCCGCGTCGTGCTCGCCGTCCGTCTTAAAACGAATCACCGTAGCCGCGTCCACAAACTCATAGCCGAGATATTTCGCCATAATAATGCCATTTAAGTATTCGCCGCGGGAGGCTGCGTAATCGGAACCGGCCTTCTCCTTGAAGTTTTTCTCAATGCCCTTAAACTCCTTATCCAAGGAAAGCTTCAGCTCCAGACCGTCTATGATTTCCTGATATCTGTCCTTGATGGCCTGCAGCTGCGCCGTGAAATCCTTTCCCTGTTCCGCCAGCTCATAACAGGCGTAAAGCATATCCGTGACCTTCGTGTCGTCCGACGATCTCTTGCCGGGCGCGGAAGGCACCACAAATTTCCGTTCCCTGTCTGCGCGGATAATCGCACCTACCTTTTTAAACTGCTCCGCGCTCGCCAGAGAACTCCCGCCGAATTTAACTACCTTGTTCATGTCTTTTCCCCCTGCTATGCCATGATTCGGATTCTGTTGATGCATCCGCCTATTTTTTCAATCTTCTCTTCAAATTCCTTCTCGGTCATCTCCTGCGTCATAAACCCGAACTCTTTCAAAAGGCCCACGTTCACCTCCGCCAACGCGCCGAAGGCCGCCATCGCCGCCTCCCGCTTATCCGCTGATATCCTGACAAAAAATTTCCTTCGCGCACGCGCCACATCCGCGACCTCCACTTTTTCCTCATCCCAGAAGCACATGATGGTCTTCCCCTGATGTCTCGCGCAGTCCACCACATCGGAGACCACCGCGCTGGCCGTCGGCAGCTTCCCTGCTCCGCGGCCATAATACATGGAGTCACCCAACATATTTCCGTGCACATACACCGCGTTGAACACGTCGTTTACACTGTAAAGCGGATGCTCCCTGGAAATCAGGAAGGGCGCAACCATGGCAAAGAAACCTTCCTGCGTATCCCTGCTTAAAGCCAACAGCTTGATGGATTTGTTCATCTGCTTTGCATACATAAAATCTGCCGAGGAAATCTTCGTGATTCCCTCTGTGTAGATATCTTCGTAACACACATTTTTGCCGGACATCAGGGACGAGAGAATGGCGATCTTACGGCAGGCATCATAGCCTTCCACGTCGGCTTCGGGATTCCGCTCCGCATAGCCCTTATCCTGCGCTTCCTTCAGGACATCCTCAAAATCAGCGCCTTCCCTGTCCATCTTCGTCAGAATGTAGTTGGTTGTTCCGTTTAATATACCCGTGATGCCGTCGATATGCTCCGCCGTCAGGGAATAGTTGAGGGGGCGGATAATCGGGATGCCTCCGCCCACACTGGCTTCAAAGAGATAGTTACAGTGATTCTCCTTCGCGATTTTTATAAGCTCCGGCCCGTGAGCCGCTACAAGCTCCTTATTGGAGGTACAAACGCTCTTCCCAAGAAGCAGCGCCTGCTTTGTAAAATCATAAGCCGGTTTCGTGCCGCCCATGGTCTCACAGATGATCTTCACCTCCGGGTCGTTCAGAATCATATTGAAGTCATGTACAACCTTGCTCTCGTAAGGATCCCCTGGAAAATCCCGCAGATCCAGGATATATTTGACTGCTAAAACCTCTGCCGCCTTCTTATTGATATCCGTCTTATTCGTCTCAATCACTTCCACGACGCCGCTTCCCACGGTGCCGTATCCCAAAACCGCTATTTGAATCATTGTTATCCTCCGTTGTGTATTTGCCATGTAAATCATTGCAGGACAATGCAGAGCATTCTCCCGAGTGAAAGGGAGTTGCAAAGCGACTCCTGGATCTTCTTAACGAGACAGCCTCTGCTGCCGAGTTTTAGAAATTCTTTTCACTCTGCTATACAAGCGGATACTTGTCTGTCAATGTCTTAATGATAGCCTGCGCCTTGCCGATGCCTGCCTCACCTTCCTTGATCACAATGGAAATGGCCTCCGCCACCTGCTCCATATCCGCCGTATTTAATCCGCGGGAAGTAGCCGCGGGCGTGCCCAGACGGATGCCGCTTGTCACAAAAGGAGACTTCGGATCGTTGGGGATGGTATTCTTGTTAGCCGTGATATGTGCCTCGTCGAGCAGCTTCTCCACAGCCTTTCCTGTCAAATCATAGTTTGTCAGATCAACCAGCATCAGGTGATTGTCCGTCCCGCCGGAAACAATCTTAATATCACGCGCCTGCAACGCTTTGCAGAGCGCCTGCGCATTATCTGCCACATTCTTCATGTAAACCTTGAAATCGTCAGACAGCGCCTCCTTGAAGCACACCGCCTTCGCCGCGATCACGTGCATAAGCGGTCCTCCCTGGATGCCCGGGAAAATCGCCTTGTTAAAGTTATATTGATCCGCCACCTCCTGGCTGGACATAATCATGCCACCGCGAGGGCCGCGCAGGGTCTTGTGGGTGGTGGTAGTCGTCACATGCGCATAGGGAATCGGGCTCGGATGAAGCCCCGTCGCCACAAGCCCGGCAATGTGCGCGATATCCACCATCAACACCGCGCCGACCTCATCGGCAATCTCCCTGAATTTCTTAAAGTCAATGGTTCTGGCATAAGCGGAGGCTCCTGCCACAATCATCTTAGGCTTACACTCCAGCGCAATTTTTCTCACATTATCATAATCGAGGAATCCATCGTCATTCACACCGTAAGGCACACACTTGAAATACTTGCCGGACATGTTAACCGGTGAACCGTGGGAAAGGTGACCGCCGTGATCCAGATTCATACCCATAAAGGTATCGCCCGGCTCCATCACCGCAAAAAAGACCGCCATATTCGCCTGTGCGCCGGAGTGAGGCTGCACATTGACATACTCGCATCCGAAAAGCTCCTTCGCCCGGTCTCTTGCAAGATCCTCCACCACGTCTACGCACTCGCAGCCGCCGTAATATCTCTTACCGGGATATCCTTCCGCATACTTGTTCGTAAGCGGGCTGCCCATAGCCGCCATAACTGCCTTGCTCACCCAGTTTTCAGAAGCAATCAGCTCAATATGAGAATTTTGTCTGTTCTGTTCGTCTACAATCGCCTGCGCGATCTCCGGATCAACATTTCTTACCTCATCCAATGAATACATTCCTCGTTCCTGCCTTTCTGATCATTTCCACCCTTATACTCTCATAATTTTCCTTCTATTTATATATCTATATAAATACAGGCAATTTCAAGACAATATTATAAGGTATTATGCTATGTATTGCAAACAAAATTTATGACACGTCCCACAGCGCCCCGTACCTTAAAAATATATCTTTGGCATAATGGACATATTTTAATGAAAAATTAAGAAATCTTTATGGAAATCTTATTTTGACTTTTTCCCCTAATCTGCTATGATGTATCATGTTAACAGAGAAAACCGACCCAATCAATCAGGCTTATCGAAAAAAGGAACATGCTATTATGAATACGAAACAAAAACTTGTAACTATCTGGCAAAAGTACAGACATGCGCTGCCGCTTGCCCTCTACGGAATCATATATATGCTGTGGTTTACCCATCTGGAGAAAACCGTGACAAGCCACTATCGGCTGATTCATTTCAGCCCGGATGATCTCATTCCCTTCTGTGAAGCGTTTGTCATCCCTTACCTGCTGTGGTTCGCTTATGTGGCAGTGGTCGTAATCTACTTCTTCTTCCGGGATAAGGATGACTATTTCAGGGCATGTACCTTCCTGTTTACGGGAATGACCGTTTTTTTGATTGTCAGTACCCTCTGGCCGAACGGACATGATCTGCGCCCCATCGTTATGCCGAGAGATAATTTCTGTACGAGGCTGGTGTCTTCGCTCTACCGCGCAGACACACCGACGAATCTCTGGCCCAGCATCCATGTGTACAACTCTCTCGGCTGCCACATCGCAGTTATGAAGAGTGCACGGCTGGAAAAGAAAAAGGGAATTCGGGCCTGCTCGTTTGTTTTGTGTGTCTCGATTATTTTATCAACCATGTTTATCAAACAGCACTCCGTATTTGACGTGACCACTGCGTTTATCATGGCGGCTGTCATGTACGGCATTGTATACCGCTCCGACGTGCTTCTCAATTTCTACCACGGCCTGCATCGCAGACGGAAGCAGAAGCCGGGCACACTTGTTTAATCACGGCCGGGCTGCTTAGAAAAATTATCATTAAAAATTCAGACAGGGAGAATCCGCTACAGGACTCTCCCTGTTTTATATCCGCCACTCACTGCATACGCCATCCGGGCATTGTAAATCGGTTCGGACAGCCACTCAGTTAAACTTAAAAAACCGCCGACAGATTTTGTACCCCTCCACGGATATCTTTCTGCCGCCCTTCCCGGGCAGGTTCATGGCGTTGCCAAGCACACCATGGCGCAGCCTCATATACAGACCTATGTCTTTTTGTCTGATATATTTCCAAAGCTCCGTCTTCTTCTCCAGATTTTCCTCCGTACCGGAGCGGATCAGCATAATTGAAGAAATCACCGTAATAATTTCCAGATAATTCATCATATATCTTTTCAGCTTACCCTTCCCGTATATCTTCGCTTTCTTTTCCACGAGATAATCAATCATAATCTTATTGACCTTGATCTGCTGGTCAATCCTGCCGATCATTACCTCCTCGTTGACCGACTGTCCCTCCCTGCCTATATAATAACGGTAAAAATTCACATCGAGATAATACATGTTTTTCACAAAGGGCAGCGGCTCAAACACAAAAATGTTGTCTACGTAGAAAGTGTTTTCCGGCAGCTCAAGTCCGCACTCCCGAAGGAGCTTCGTGCGGAAAATTACGGAATGCATGAGAATATATTGTCCCTTATGAAAATGCTTCACCTCATTCCAGCCGAATATTCTGTCCTGCGGGAGCGCGTGATGATATTTCATCACCTTATGCTTCTTTTCGCCTTCCTTCTCATAGACAAAATTGCTGACAAGCATATCAAGCGTCGTGTCTCCCGCGATGATATCCCGCAGCACCTCAAGAATTTTCAGGTAAGCGCTCTCCTTCACCCAGTCGTCGCTGTCCACAACCTTATAGTACAGGCCGGAAGCACAGGCAAGCCCTGCATTTACAGCTGATCCATGCCCACCGTTTTTCTTGTGGATCACCTTAACAATGGAAGGATAAAGCCTCTCGTAAGCGTCCGCGATCTCCCCCGTCCCGTCAGTGGAGCCGTCGTCCACAATCAATATTTCCACATCCTCGCCGCCGGGCAGCAGCGACTCGATGCACTTTTTCATATAGTTTTCTGAGTTATAACAAGGTATTGCAACCGATAACAATTTCATGCCCAAATATCCATGCCTTTCTCTATTCTGATTCTGCTGGCAGCTTTTGAAGCCGACCGACTTTTGTCTATTCTAGCATAAAAATTCCCGTATATTGTTACAGAATTCTTATAATTTCCTTATTTTTACCTATCTCTTTCCGCGCCGCATCTCCACCCACTCCGCATAGGCGGCAAAAGCGGACGGTATCGGATAATCTGTCCGCGTCTGTTCCGGCTCCACAAAGACAAAGCTCTCCGCCTCCCCTCCCGGCTCCTTCGCTGTCAGCTCATCCACCCGGATCAAGTAGCCCGTCATATGCCATTCTTTGTGGGTAAACACATGTTTCGCCGGCGGTAGCTTTCGGATTCTGATCGGCGAAAGGCCGATCTCTTTCAAATAAGCGCCGACCCCCGCCTCCTCACAGTGTCCCTCCAGTGAGGGAAATTCATACATACCCGCCAGAAGTCCTTTCTCCGGCCTCTTTCTAATCGCCACCCGCTCTGCGTCCTGTATGACCAAAATGGTCTTCTCCTCCACGCTTCTCGGCTTCTTTTTCGCCTTCTTCGGAAACTCCGCCTCTCTTCCCTCCGCTCTTGCAAGACACAGTTCGTTCCATGGACACACCCCGCACTTTGGCGCGCCGTTCGGTATGCACACCATAGCTCCAAGCTCCATGAGCGCCTGATTAAAGTCTCCGGGGCGGTCTGCCGGCATCACGTCGAGCAGTTCGTCCTCCACGGACTTTTTCACCTTTGCACTCAGAATATCCCTGTCGTCCTCCCGCAGCCTTGAGAGAATCCGCAGCACGTTGCCGTCCACTGCGGGGTATGACCGTCCGAAAGCGATAGATGAAACGGCTCCCGCCGTATAGCTGCCGATCCCCGGAAGCGCTTGTATTTTCTCATAATCGTCAGGCATTTCCCCGCCATATTCGGAGACGAGAATTTCCGCCGCTTTTTTCAAGTTTCTGGCCCTGTTGTAGTACCCAAGCCCCTCCCAAAGTTTGAGCAGCTTCTCCTCCTCCACAGCCGCCAGACTCCTTATATCGGGCAGTGCCTGCAAAAATCGGTCGTAGTAAGGCTTCACTGCCTCCACCCGGGTCTGCTGCAGCATAATCTCCGAGAGCCACACATGATAGGGTGTCGGCTCCTCCCTCCACGGCAGGATGCGCCTTCCCCTGTCATACCATGCAAGCAGCGGTTTTGCAATCCTGTCAAGACTGTCCAGGAAAACAGGCACAGGCGCATCCATTTCCAGGCTGTCCTCCCCCACAATGCAGTCGTATGCGAGAAGCCGCACGCCCGCTTTTCTGGCCCGCTTGAGGGCTTCGCCAAAAGCCGGCTGGGTATCCCAATTCGGCTCCAGACAACAGACCCCTTTCATCTGAACCACAAACAGCAGATACGCTTCATAACCCTGCCTGCGCGCTTCCACCAGTTCCTCCACATGTTTGACCGCACGCTCGGAAGGCGCATCCGGGAAAGCCGCCACCCCCTCCCGCTCCAGCGTCACGCCCTTGACCTCGACGTAGGCCTGCCGCCCGGATGCACTCTCCACATAGAAATCAAACCGGGAGCTGCCGAAGGTTTTCTCCGGCCTGACCAGAGTGACATCCCCGTAGAGACCTCCCGCCCGCAGCCATTCACCCGCCACTTTGTTCGGCGCATTGGAGTCCATGTTGACCAGACGTCCCTCCTTCTCCACGACCACAAGATCATATGCTGTGGCGCGGGCGGCATTCCCACTCTTCTCCAAATATACCCTGGCATGATCTGTCAAAAGCTCCCTGCATCTGCCCGTATTTTTTACATGCACTTTCGTCCTCGCGCCCATCAGGTCCACATAGGCGATAAAGCGGTTTGGACGCTCTATAAACTCCGCGGAGACAATCTCTGTGTACTTCATATCCTGCTCCCATGATTCCGCTTTGCGGAATCAATCAGTGCGGAGAATGCCCGTATTTTGGGCATTCTCCTGTGTGAGACATAGTACTTCTTCGCGAAGCAGCCCTTGCTGCGAGTGATTAGAAGTACTTCTCACACTATTCCCTTAGCTGCTGTCCTTCGCCTCTATTTCCCCGACAGCTTCCCTGTTCTTATAGGGCACCCGAGCCGAGGGCACCACCTCCGAGGCCGGGAGCGTGTGCGCGGACTGGTCATCAAAGAATATATGTGCGCCGAACGCCTGCAGCACATCCTTCTTTCGGATTCCTCCCAGAAAGAACACCTCGTCGATACGCACATCCCACGCCCGGAGCGTGCGGATAACACGCTCGTGAGCCGGCGCGCATCTGGTCGTAACAAGCGCAGTTCTGATCGGGCTCTCTTCCTCCGGGTAATTTTTCTGCAGCTCTGACAATGTCTTCAAAAATTTTGCAAAGGGTCCTGCCTGCAGAGGGTTATCTGCATTCCGTCTCTCGTTTTCCTCAAATGCCTCCAAACCCTGTTCCTGAAAAATTCTTTCGGACTCATCCGAAAAGAGCACCGCGTCACCGTCAAAAGCCACTCTGATCTGCCTTATCCTGCGGTCGCAGTCGTAGGTCGTAATGCCTTCCGTGCAGATGATGCCGGCCGCAATATTAGAATCAATGGCCCGCTGTACATCCTCCTCGCAGGCCGACAGAAAAAGATCTGTCTTAAACGCCGTCAGATACGGGGCGAGCGATGCTCCTCCCGCCAACACCGCACGGGTGATCCGCAGGCCGTAATGCTCGATCGCCTTAAAAACCCGCAGAGAGGTGTCCGGGCTGTTTCTGGACATAATAATCACCTCTACACGCCCCTCCATGCCCGGCAGTTCATTCAGATTCAGAAGCGCCCGCACCAGCGGGAATCCGGGCCCGGGCTGAAGCAGTTCATCCTCATGCTCCACCTGATAGCGGCTGTACGCTTCCATGCCCTCTTCCTCAAATATTTTATTCTCAAATGTCAAATCAAACAATGTTCTGGACGACACGCCCACCACAAGTTTGTTTTCCAGTTCGTAAGCCATAATACACCCCCATCCGTGATCTCTCCGGCGGGAGCTCCTTTGCAACAGACAATTGACTATCTCAATCTGTTGCACTCAAATTTCTCAAAAGTGCGCAGACAATTCCTAAGCTCCATGTATCTGTCCTCCACATCCCCCTCCTTAATCTCCAGATCTGACGATACCGCCATGGTATTAATCATATCGTCCGTGATCCGGTTATGGAGAGAGTCGAGAATCGTAAGCTTCTGCTCATAGGAATCCGCGTCAAGAAACGCCAACACCAGAGGATCAATATTCAGTTGTTCTTCCTCCGGCACGGCCTCCGTCGGCGCTGCCTCTGCGGAAACCGCTTCGGGCACGGCAGGCTCCGCGACATAATCCGCTTCCCTCTTATCTCCCATCGCGTCTTTCGGTAAACCTGCAGACTCCTCCCGCCCGGGAATCTCCGTCAAAATAGCAGGCTCCTCGTCCTCTATATCCTGCAGAAGCTCAAAGCGGTATCTCTGTCTGGCATCGGGATATTTCCCACGGTCTACCTCCTCCATAAACATGGACAGCGGCCGTACATATATCTCAAAAGTGCCGTACATCGCCTGATAAACCACCATCAGTTCCCTCGTCTCGCTATGCTTCGCAAGACAGCGGATCTGGTATAAATTGCCCTTAAAATGTCTGTACATTTCCTGTGGTCTGGGATTATGTCTCATAGGAATCTCCTTTTTACAAAAATTTTCTCTACTAGTATAATCCCAAAATAGGTAAATGTCTATCCACGGCGCAGACTCTTCCGATCAGTGAACAAACGTTCTATGTATTCCATTGTAGAACATTCGTTCTGACGAGTCAAGTGTAAATAATGAAAAGATCCTCCACCTCAGCGCAAAACTCTGCACAGCGCAGGGCCTCAGAAAGCCGCTCCCTCTCATCGTCGCCGAGGCTTTTGATTCCCCTGTGGTGAATTTCCATCCGGTAACTTCTCTCGCCGCCATTCTCTCTCGTCCAGGTGACCGTCACGCCGCTGTTTCGATACCCGCGCTCCTCCAGAATCCCTTTCGTCCTCTCTGTGAAAGCATCCTCGAGCAGCGCGTATCTCTCATTTTCCTGTGTGTAATCCGTCCGTTCCCTGCACATAACCGTCCCGCCCACACAGAAAGCGGCAGCCAGAACAAGAAAAGCCGTAATCATGCCTAATCCCCTGTTCATCATCACACCCCCTTGCTTAAAACCATTGCTTGCATACACTATAGCATTTCATAAGTCCCATAAACGGGACGCAAAAAGGGACAGAAAATCTTTTTTACAGACTTTCTGTCCCTCCGTATTTCCTATTTAGTTTACATAAAGCATTTATTCCTCAATCGGCTTATATCTGTCAAAGATCTTGTCCCCGCTGCACACATGACGGGAGCCATCCACATCAGTGATGATATAATCCCCCTCGGCAATAAATGTCTTACCCCTCTTGTGAAGAATATAAGGGCAGACAATCGCGCCGTTTTCCTTCTTGATCTGAACAAGGGAATCGGTGACAAACCAGCCTCTGGTCACCACATCCGTCCACAGCTCCACGCCGTCTTCCATGCCCTTGCCGATCTCATATTTCTCTACATCCACCTTCAAAGCCACGCGCATACATTTCATAAAATATTTCTCCTTTCGCTTGTCGCCGGAATCCCGGCCTGTCCCCTATCCTGTAAAGCTTACCGCGCCATCGCCTCTTCAATGGCATTTAAAAGCTCCTCGTAAGTCTCATAAGCGGGTATCTGCGGATAATCCTTTTTAATCTGTTCCGTGCTTTTAAATAAAAATCCCGCCTTTCCCGCCTGAATCATGGCAAGATCGTTATGGCTGTCCCCGGCTGCAATCGTCTCATATCCGATAGACTGTAACGCCTTCACCGTGGTAAGCTTGGAATCCTTGACACGCATCTTAAACCCGGTGATCGCTCCGTCCGGCGCAACCTCCAGAGAATTGCAAAAGATCGTCGGCAGGCCTAGCTTTTCCATCAGCGGTCCCGCAAACTGAGTAAAGGTATCGCTGATAATGATAACCTGCGTCATGCGCCTCAACTTGTCCAGAAACTCCTTCGCGCCCGGAAGCGGGTCTATCTTTGAGATCGTCTCCTGAATCTCCTTAAGCCCCAGTCCGTGCTCCCGCAGAATGCCGAGCCGCCAGTTCATCAGCTTATCATAATCAGGCTCGTCCCTCGTCGTTCTGGTAAGCTCCGGAATACCACTCTCCTTCGCAAAGGCAATCCAGATCTCCGGCACCAGCACACCCTCGAGATCCAGACAAACAATATGCATACTCATGTCATGCCTCCAATTATCTCTCATGTAAGTAAATGACGGTAAATAATCATTCCGCTTACTATTGTACTGTAAAGATACCCCCGCGCGCAACCGAAAGTTTTTCACCCTCTGCAAAAACATCAGTTTAACTGTGAATTTTGCCGTCTCCATGCCGCTGTCCGCATCCCAGACTTTTCATGCCTGTGCGTTTCAAGCCTCTACAAGCTTTTCGCCTTCCCCGGCTGCCTGCTGCTTTTCACGATCAGAAGCTCCACGCTCATCACGTCGTTCATCCTTCCCGTCTTGACTGCCTCCTCCGTCTCCACACAGTCCGTCAGCGCCCGCTTTAACTCCGCCTCCTTAAATTTCGCCGCCTGACTGACATATTTCCCGGCGATAAAGCCCTTTAGCCCCACCTTTTCACCGATGCTGCGCGTATCATACCCTTTGTTCTTCAGCTCCTTCACCTGCAAAAGCAGGTTAAACTGCCTGGCGATCAGAAACAAAATCCGCATGGGCGGCTCCTTTAAGGTCAGCAGGTCGTAGTACAGTTCCCTCGCCCTTTTCTGCCTTTTATCCGCAACAGCCTCAACCATGTCAAAGATGCGGCTGCCGATCTGCCGGACGCAGACCGCCTCGATGTCCTGCGCCG